>JAADIW010000065.1 GCA_013151115.1 Caldisericota bacterium | reverse complement strand
CGCGTAGGCGAGCTCCTTCAGGGCCCGGTAGAGGTCCAGCTTCCTCTCCGCCGCCCGGCTCTGTTCCGCCAGTACCTCCCCCGAGCGTCGCTTCAGCCCGGTGTAGAAGAGCCTCATCCGCCCGAAGAACTCCCCGACGAGTTCCCCGGGCAGCCGGAGCGGGGTGACCGTCACCCCCTCGTCGGGATGGAACTCGATGAAGTTGAACCCCCCGAAGGCAGCGGCGTACTGATCCTGCTTCCCGATGCGATGTCCCAACCGCACGATCTCGAGTTCGCACGCCTCGCGGGCGAGCCGCTCCGGGGTTGCCTCCTCGCCCCGATAGGTATAAAGGGCCTTGAGCAGGCCCACGGTGAGGGCGGAGGAGGAACCGAGCCCCGTCCCCGCGGGGACGTCGGCGATGGTGACGACCTCGATCTGGCGCCGTATCCCCACCGCCTGCAGCGCTTCCCGCACGATCTCGTGTCGCAGCTCCTCGGGGCGCCTCACGATCTCGGTGCGGGTGTAGGCCACGCGGATCGTCTCCTCGAACCGCTTGTTCACCGCCACGTACATGTACTTGTCGATGGTGGTGGAGAGGACCGCGCCCCCGATCTCGCGGTAGACGACGGGGAGGTCGGTGCCCCCGCCGAGAAAGCTCGTGCGGAACGGGGTCCGAGTGATGATCATCCTCCAAACCTCCTGCGGGCCTCCTCCAGACGCTCCGGGGTCCCGATGTCGAGGAGCTCCACCGGGGATATGAACCCCCAGAGCGTCTCCCCCGCGGCGAGGACCGCCGGGAAAAGATCGCGCACGAAGTCCCACCGCGCCCCCCGGGGGAGGTAGGAGAGGATCCGGGGCTCGAGCAGGTAGACTGCGGCGTTCCCCCACTTGCCGTACCTGAAATCGCCGGGGGCGGGATGCCAGGCGACGATCCTGCCCCCGGGATCAAGCTCGGCGATGTCGCAGTCCCCCGGGCGGTCGGTTTCCTGGAGGACGACGGTCCCGATCCCGGGATGGTCCCGGTGAAAGGCGAAAAACGACTCGAACGGGAAGTCGTCGAGCACCACGTCCCCGTAGACCACGAGGAAGGGCCCGGTGAGCCGGTCCCGCATCCGATCGAGGGCCCCGGCGGTGCCCAGGAGTTCCTCCTCGAAGGAGTACTGGATCGAAACGCCGAAGCGCGCCCCGTCCCCCACGTAAGCGATGATCCTTTCGGGTTTGTGATGGAGGTTGATGAGGACCTCCTCCACGCCGGCCGCGGCGAGGACCTCCAGGTTCCAACCCAGCAGCGGCTTCCCCCCCACGCGCACCAGGGGCTTCGGGATCTCGTACGTCAGGGGACGGAGCCTCGTCCCCTCCCCGGCACAGAGGAGGACGGCCTTTTTGGGGCGGCACGTGAGGGACAGGGCGTACGGGGTGGGGGCCGATCCGCGGGGGGCCATCACCGATCCCCCGAGGCCCGTTCACGGGCGAGGATGAGGTCGGCGGCGGCGGCGAGGTCGGGGCAGACGGCATCCGGCTCGGAATCGGAGCGGCCGTCGGAGCCGCCGAATCCCGTGCGTACCAGCACGGTGAAACAGCCGGCCCGTTTGCCGGCCTCGATGTCGGTGGTCATATCGCCCACCATGTACGAGCGGGAGAGATCCAGCCCGAGCTCCTCCGCCGCCCGCATGAGCATGCCCGGGGCCGGCTTGCGGCAGGGGCAGTTGTCCCGCGGCGTGTGGGGACAGTAGTAGATCCCGTCGAACTTCGTTCCCTCCCGGGAGAGTTCCTCCGCCAGGCGGGCGTGGATCGCCGCCAACGTCTCCTCGGTGAGGTGCCCGTAGCCGATGCCGGCCTGGTTCGTGACCACCACCACGGCGAACCCCGCGTCCCGCAGCCGTCGTATCGCCGCGGCCGCCCCGGGGAGGAGTTCCACCCGCCCGGGGTCGTCCAGGTACCCCTCCACCTGCTTGATCACCACCCCGTCCCGATCGAGGAAGACCGCCTTTCTCATGTTGGGCGACGGGCGACCGGCCCCACGGCCCGCCTATTTCACCACCAGGGAGACGAGCTTCCCCGGGACAGCTATCACCTTGACGAGCTCCCGCCCCGCGAGATGCCTCCTCACCTCCTCGGCGGAGAGGACCGCTTCCTTCAGGGCCTCGGCGTCCCCGGCCACGTCGTGGGGAAGCTTCACCCGGGCGCGGACCTTGCCGTTTATCTGCACCGGGATCTCCACCGCGAGGAGCTTCAGGGCCTCCTCGTCGTACGTGGGCCAATCCTGTTCGAGCACGGCCCCGCCCTCGCCGAGCCGCGACCAGAGCTCCTCGGCGATGAACGGGGTGAAGGGGGAGATCAGGAGGATCAGGTCACGGATGGCCCGCCGCAACAGGGCCGGATCGGGCTCCCCCTTGGCCAGGTAATCCTCCAGGGCGTTGGTGAACTCCATGATCGCCGCGATGGCCACGTTGAAGCCGAAGCGCTCGGATTCGAACTCCCGCGTCACCCGGTGGATCGTTTCGTTGAGCTTCGCCCACAGGGCCCGTGCGGCCTCGGGGAGCGCCGCGGGGTCGAACGCGGCGGGGGCGTCCTTCACGCGGGGGATCCACCCCGTGAGGAGCTCCCAGAAGCGGTTGAGGAACCTCCACGCCCCCCGCAGGCCCTCCTCGGACCACTCGATCTCCTTCTCCGGCGGCCCCATGAACAGGGTGTAGAGGCGCTCGGTATCGGCCCCGTACCGCTCGATGAGCTCGTCGGGGGAGACCACGTTAAGCTTCGATTTCGACATGGCCACCACCGAGACCTCGAGGTCCCGGCCGCAGTGGGGACATCTCTTTCCCTCCGCCACCTCGGCGGGCGGGATCCAGCGGTGTTCGGGACACCAGTAAGCGGGGTAGGTGATCATCCCCTGGGTGAAGAGCCGCGCGAACGGCTCCCCGAAGGACAGATACCCCAGGTCGCGCAGGGCCTTGGTGATGAACCGGGAGTAGAGGAGATGAAGGATGGCGTGCTCCACCCCGCCGACATAGAGATCCACGGGGAGCCATGCGTTCACGAGCTCGGGATCGAAGGGCTTGTCGTCGTCGTGTGGCGAGATGTAGCGCAGGTAGTACCACGAGGAGTCGACGAAGGTATCCATGGTGTCCGTCTCTCTGCGGGCGGGTCCCCCGCACGTCGGACAGGTGGTGTTCACGAACTCCGGGATCTCCGCGAGCCCCTTGAGGCCGATCCGTTCCACCTCCGGGAGGAGGACCGGGAGTTCCTCCTCCGGCACCGGGACGATCCCGCACTTGTCGCAGTAGACGATGGGTATCGGGGCGCCCCAGTAGCGCTGTCGGGAGATGAGCCAGTCGCGCAACCGGTAGTTCACCGCGAATTTTCCGATGCCCTGCTCCTCGAGCCACTCGGTGGTTCGCTTCACGGCCTCGTCGCCGGGGGTGCCCGTCAGGGGACCGGAGTTGATCATCGTGCCGCGCTGATCGTGGAAGAGGAGATCGCGGTAGAACTCCACCTCCCACAGCATCTCGGCCACGGTGCGCTTGTCACGGATGCTCGGTTCGAGCTCCCTGCACTTATCCAGGACGGCCTTCTCCTCCTCGATGGAGCCCACGTTCAGGACGGAGTCCGAAAAGACGAACTGCCAGCCGGCCCCGATCACCTCCGTCCACGAGCCGGGGAGGATGTATCGCCGGACGAGGTCGATGTAGCGTTCACGGTCCCCCTCGTCCAGGGTCACGTAGAGGGCCCCGTCCCTCTCCTCGAACGCGAACCCCGCCTCCCTCAGGGCCCCGGGGAGGCCCTCCCGGTAGGTCCCCGCCATCACGTAGCTCTTGGCTTTCCCTCCCGGCGGGGCGATCACCGGGATCACCGGGATCCCGAACTTCAGGGCGAACTCGAAGTCGCGGGCGTCGTGTGCGGGGACGGCCATGATGGCCCCGGTGCCGTAGGTCATGAGGACGTAATCCGCGATCCAGATGGGGATGCGGGCCCCGTTGACGGGGTTTACGGCGTAGGCCCCGATGAAGACGCCGGTCTTCTCCTTCTCCGTGGACAGCCGCTCCACCTCCGTCTGGCGGGCGGCGAACCGCTTGTACTCCTCCACCTCGGCACGCCTCTCGGGGGCGGTGAGCTTTTCCACCAGCGGGTGCTCCGGGGCGAGCACCATGAAGGTGGCCCCCCACAGGGTGTCCGGGCGGGTGGTGAAGACGGTGATCTCGTCGCCGCGCTCGCTCCGGAAGACGACGTTCGCCCCCTCGGAGCGTCCGATCCAGTTCCGCTGCATCGTCTTGACGTGTTCGGGCCAATCCAGGTCGTCCAGGTCCCGCAGGAGCTCCTCGGCATAGGCGGTGATCCGGAAGAACCACTGGGTGAGGGTCTTCTTCTCCACCGGGGTGTTGCACCGCTCGCACCGACCGCCGGCGGCCTGTTCGTTGGCGAGCACCGTGTCACAGGTGGGGCAGTAGTTCACCTCCGCCTCCGCCCGGTAGGCGAGGCCGTGCTCGTAGAGCTTGAGGAAGATCCACTGGGTCCATTTGTAGTACTCGGGCTCGCAGGTGGCGATCTCCCGATCCCAATCGAACACTACCCCCCAGTCGCGGAACTGGCGTTTGAACTCGGCGATGTTGCGCATGGTCCAGTCGCGGGGGTGGATCCCGTGGCGGATGGCCTGGTTTTCCGCCGGGAGGCCGAAGGCGTCCCATCCCATGGGGTTCAGGACGTTGTAGCCCCGCATGAGGAGGTAGCGCGTGATGGCGTCCCCAAGGATGTAGTTCCGGCCGTGGCCCACGTGGGGCTTGGCCGAGGGATAGGGGAACATGTTGAGATAGTAGAACTTGCGTTCGGTATCGTGGATGTCGGCCCTGAAGAAGCCACGTTCCCACCAGAAGTCCTTCCAGCGCGCCTCGATCTCCTTGGGGTTGTACGGTTCACCCATGGGCTACCTCCTTGGCCAGGGCCGTTCCGGCGGAGATCACCTCCTCCACCGCCTTCGGGGATTCCATCTCGCAGTAGACGCGCAGGATGGGCTCGGTCCCCGAGGCCCGGAAGAGGAGCCAACCGTTTCCGAACCGGAGCTTCACCCCGTCCAGGGTCTCGACGGCGACCACCTTCCTCCCCGCGACGGACTCCGGGGGCGCGGCCATGATGCGCTCCACCACCTCGGCCCGCTCCGGCAGCTCCATGTCCACCCGGTCGTAGTAATGGGGGCCGTAGCGGCGGAACAGCTCCGCGAGGAGCTTCCCCAGGCCCTTCCCTTCGGCGGCGATGAGCTCGAGCAACAGGAGGCCCGCCAGCATCCCGTCGCGCTCGGGCAGATGCCATCTGTAGCCGTACCCCCCCGATTCCTCGCCCCCGAATATGGCCTCCCGCTTCACCAGGCCCTCAACTGCCCACTTGAACCCGATCTTTATCTCCCGGACCTCGAGCCCCGCGTCCTCGGCGATCTTCCTGATGAGGTCCGTGAGGGCGAACGACTTCAGTACCAGGCCGCGCTCGCCGCGGTTGCGGATCAGGTGCCAGAGGATGAGGGACGAGGTGCGGTGGGTGTCGAGGAAGTTCCCGTCCTCGTCCATGGACGCGGCCCGGTCACCGTCGCCGTCGGTGATCAGGCCCACGAGGATCCTCCGACGGACCCGGCCCCTGAGCGACCGGATCACGGCCCGGGTGGGCCCCATGAACTCCGGCAGGGGTTCGGGCTTCTTCCCCCCGAACAGGGGGTCGATGCGCGAACGGATCGCGGTGAACGGGATCCCGTGCGCGCGGAGGAGCTCCGCCAAGTAACCCTGGGCGGAGCCGTACATGGGATCGACCACCACGTGTACGGGGGCGGCGCCGATCGCGTTCAGGTCCACGCGCCCCTCCAGGGCCGAGAGGTACTCCTCACGAATGGAGGTCGTGACCACCGCGTCCTCGGGCACATCCGGAGGGCGGGGGGGCAGATGCCGTTCGATGAGATCAGTGGCGTCCTTGGTGGCCGAGCCCCCGTACTCGGGCTTGAACTTGAACCCGTTGTAACGGGGAGGGTTGTGGGACGCGGTGAGCATCACCGCGCCGGCGAGCCGGCGCGCCACCACGATGTACGAGAGGGCGGGGGTGGGCACCGGGGCGTCGGTGAGCGCCGCGGGGATCCCCTCGGCCGCGAGCACGCGGGCCACGGTCTCGGCGAACTCCCGCGAGAGGAAGCGGGTGTCGTAGCCCACCACAACCCCGGCCTCGGGCCCCCGATAGGGCACGCCCCAGTCGCGGTAGAAGGGGAGGTCCCTGCGGGCGGGGTCCGCGAGGTAGCGGGCGGTGGCGGCCGCGACGCGGGCCACGTTGTCGAACGTGAAATCCCGGGCGATCACCCCACGCCAACCGTCGGTGCCGAAACGGATCGTCTGTGCCACGGGTCCCTCCTAACGGAGCTCCACCCTCTTCACGTGAGGGGGAAACCTGATCTCGTTTTCCTTCAGGAGCTCAATGATAAGGTCTTTCGGGATCGCCGTCTCGAGCCACAGATCGTGCACCCGGGCGACGCCGTTCCGCACCGGCACCCGCTCCAACGCCTGTTCTATGGCCTTCTTGTAACTGGCCCTCAGGGCCAGGGTTCTTTCCTCGTCCACGTCCAGCCCTCGCCTTTCGGTGTCCTCAGTAGGTGTACTCCACCGTATAAGTGAGCTCTGCCTCCCCCTCCGGGGGCACGGCGAGCCGGAAGAGCACCCGGTGGGCATCGAGGATTTCGTAGGGGAGGGAAGAATCCGTGATCCGCCACTCACCCCTCATCTCCTCGATGATCTCCACGGTCACGGGCTCTTTCTTCGCCGACCGGATCACGATCCTATAGCCCTCGCGGTAGCGGTCCTCGGCCAGGCGCACGTACTCGGTCTGGAGCCGTTCGCCCACTAGATCGAACGCCGCGCCCAGGGGGAGCTCCACCTCCTCCCCCGCCGGGGTATGGCCGATGGCGGCCTCCCCCAGGAAGGCATCCGCGCCGAAGACCCGCACCGTCCCCGCGGGGAGGGGGAGCCCGGTGGTGTTCTCGAACCTGAGGACGAAGAGGACCGAGCCGCGGGTGAAACGAAATACCTCCTCCGCCGCCACCGCGGTGTCCGGGAGGTACTCCACCGACGTCTCCCCCTGGCGGAGATCCACCGGTCCGGGGAGGCGGTAGCGGTGGTATTCGCCCACGGGGGTCACCTCCGGCGCGGCGGCGAGGGGCATGATCCCCTTGGCCCCGTAGCTCTCCCCTTCCCGCGGGCCGAACACCTCGCCGGCCACGAGGGAAACGTCGGTGAAGTCTACCCCGCATCCGTTGCGCAGCGTCGCGATCCCGCGGAGGACGAGCCTTCCATCGCGGTAGAGCCCGATATAGCTCGCCTCCCAGGAGAGCCCCCGAACCAGGTACCGCAGCGTGATCTCCTCGGGCGCGGGCCCGGCCAGCACGAGCTCCAGCGCGGGGAGGTCACCCGAGCCCGGCTTCACCGGGGCGAGCACGCTCTCGTACTCCGGGATGAGGAGGTACCCCTCCGGGGTCTCGAGGAGGAGCCCGCCCTCGAGGGAGAGGAGCACGCCGCGCGCGGTCCGGCCGGCGTAGCTCACGAGGACCTCCTCCCCGATCAGGGCCTCCAGGCCGCGTTTCGGAGGCACGAGGCGCCATTCGCTCGCCTCGACCCCTTCCCACGCGAGGGACCCGAGCACGATGGTCGTGGGCAGGCCCGGCACCAGGGCGATCCCCTCGCCCACGGGTTCCAGGGCCTTTTGCTCCTCAACAAAGGCGAAGCCCCCCTGGTACAGGGTCACCTCCGCCGCCGAAGCCATGACCCCCAGGGAGAACACGAAGACCCAGAGATAACGCATGGAGAATCACCGCCCCTCGATATCGCGTTCGCGCTTATCTTACCACGGAAGCCCCCCGGGACAACGGTTCCCTTTTGTTGAAGGGATCGCGGCTCCTTATACTCCCCGGGATGGGCACGAGGGGCTCCTGGGCGCGGATCTTCCGGGTCAATCTGCGTCTGTGCGGCCTCGCCGTGGCCATCGGGGCCCTGGCGGGGTTCGGGGCCGTCCTCTTCCGCTGGTTCATCTTCTGGGTGGGCGACCTCGCGTATTACCGGACCCTCTCGCGGGCCTATCTCCCGCCCTCCGAACACGGGCTCGGGGCCTGGGCCGTGCTGGTCCCCGCGCTCGGGGGGTTCCTCGTGGGGCTCATCACCCGGTATCTGGCCCCGGAGACCCGGGGCCACGGGGTCCCCGAGGTGATGGCCGCGGTGGCCACTCAGGGGGGGAGGATCCGTCCCCGGGTGGCGTTGGCGAAGATACTCGCCTCCGGGATCTGCATCGGCACCGGGGGATCCGCCGGCCGCGAGGGGCCCATCGTCCAGATCGGGAGCGCCCTGGGAAGCGCTATCGGACAGTTCCTGAAGCTCCCGCCGGGCGAGCTGAAGGTGCTCGTGGGATGCGGCGCCGCCGGGGGGATCGCCGCGACCTTCAACGCCCCCCTGGCCGGGGTGATCTTCAGCGTGGAGGTGATCCTGGTCGAGCTCCGCACCCGTTCCTTCGTTCCCCTGGTCATCTCCTCCACCATCGCCACCATGATCTCCCGGGCCTTCCTCGGTCCGGAGCCCGCGTTCGCGGTGCCGCCCTATTCGTTGAGGTCGCCCTGGGAGCTGCTCCTCTACCTCGGCCTGGGACTGGGGGCCGCGCTGGTGGGTCTGGCCGAGACCCGGCTCCTGTACGGGGTCGAGGACCTCTTCGACCTCGTCCGGATCCCGGTGCCCGCCAAGGCCGCGCTGGGAGGACTCCTCCTCGGGGCCATCGCGTTGGCCGTGCCCCAGGTCCTCGGGACGGGCTACGAGACGGTGGATCGAATCCTGGCCGGGACGCTTCCCCCCGTCCCCGAGGCCGCGGGGGCCTTCTTGGGCCTCTCGCTGGCCAAGATGCTGGCACTGGCGATCACGCTGGGGTCAGGGGGGTCAGGGGGGGTATTCGCGCCGTCGTTGTTCGTGGGGGCCGCGTTCGGTGCCTCTTTCGGGGTGGCGATGAACCTCCTCCTCCCTGGCATCACCGCGCCCTACCCGGCGTACGCCCTGGTGGGGATGGCCGCGGTCTTCTCCGCGGCGAGCCGCGCCACTCTGAGCTCCATCGTGATGTTGTTCGAGATGACCCGCAACTACGAGATCATCCTCCCGTTGATGTTCGCCTGCGTCGTGGCCGACGTGGTGGCCTGGTCGGTCTCCCGGGAGACGATCTACACCCTGAAGCTCTCGCGTCGGGGGATACGGCTCTCCCCGGAGATGGAGATCAATTGGCTGCGGCTACACACCGTCTCCGACGTCATGCGCCGGAGCGTCGAGGTCGTCCCCGAGGACGCCGCCGTGGCGGAGGTACGGGCGCGGATGGAGAGGACCGGGCACCCGAGCTTCCCGGTGGTGGACCGGTCGGGGAGGTTGGTGGGCATCGTGACCCACCGGGAGATCCTGCGGTCCCTGGGGCGGGCGGAGCGGCCTGGGCGAGATCGCGGTGCGAAACCCCGTCGTGGCCTACCCTGACGAGCCGCTGGACCGGGTGTGGGAGAAGCTCCGGCGGAGCGGGGTGGGACGGCTGCCGGTGGTGGCCCGGGAGGATCCGGGCCGGATCGTGGGCTTCCTCTCCCTCTCCGACATCGTCGCCCGCATCGGCTGGGGCGAGTGATCCCCATGGGGCTCTCGGCTCCCGCGTCCGGCGCGGGCGGCTCACGCCGGGCCCTCGTGTGGGGCGCGGAATTCCCCGGGGGATTCGAGCCCGAAGTACTCGAGGAACTCCTCCGTCACCTCGAGGACCTTGGTGTTGCCCTCCTTCCGGGCGCGCACGAAGCCGCGGGCCACGAGGTCCTTTATGTGGGCGTAGGCGCGCTGGCCTCTGATCCGCACCACCTCTGCCTGGGTTATGGGGCCGCGGTAGGCGATCAGGGCGAGGGTACGGAGGATCGGCTCGGGGATGTCCCCCCCGGGGGCGAAGGGGCGCACGAGCTCCGCGTACTCCTCCAGGAGCTCGAGCACGTATCCCCCGGATTTCCTGACCAGCCTGTAGGGTTTTCCCTCTTTCTCGAGCTCCGCCGCGATCTCCTCCAGCGCGGCGTAGACCCGGTCCTCCGGGAGGCGTAGGCCCCGGGAGAGCTCCCCCAGGGAGAGGGGTTTCGTGGCCACGAACAGCGCCGCCTCAACGGCGGCCTTTGCGTTTCTTCCCATGCTCGGGGACCCTCACGATGAGTTCGCCGAGGAACCGGCGTTGGGTGAGGATCACCTTCCCCTCCGCATCCAGGTGCAGGAGCTCCATGAACCGCGCCACCGTCTCCGCGGGGTCCCGGCGGGAGAGGAGCGCCTCGAAGGGGATGTCCCGCTTCCCGTTCACCAGGGAGAGGAGCTTCCTGAAGAGCCGGCGTGCCCGGACGCTGAAGGGTTCGCCCTGGGGGAGCGGGACCTCCTGGGACCGGCGGCGTCGGGGCCCGCGCTTGCGCTTCTCCTGCGCCAGGGCGGCGCGGAGGGCCTCCTCCAGCTCCGCCAGCGTCACCTTCCGGCGGGGGCGGCGCACCACCGGCAGCCGGAACTCCGGGGAGATGTACACCCCCTCCTCGGGGAGGTAATCGGCCTCCTCGGCGGCGGCCACCAGGGCCTCCCCCTCGCCGTGGCCGTTCCCGTTTCCCGCGCCGTTCCTCCCGTTCAGCCCCTGGAGCACCTCGGATTTGAGCCGTAGGAGCACCGAGCCCACCAGGACCATGCGGCCGGGCACCTCGAGCTCGAGGGCCCGGAGCCCCGCGAGGTAGGCCCGGAACCGGCGCACGAGCTCCACCAAGTCGACGTCCCACGGGTCCATATCGGCGGTCAGGGCACGGAGCACCGTGTCCCAGTCCGCACGTGCTAGCCGCTCCGGGGTGATGTCAACGCGCATTTCCCGCCAACTCCAGCGCCAGGACGCGCGAGGAGCCATCCCGCATGGTCACGCCGTATACCCGGTCGGCGTGGCGGATGAGCTCCTCGTTGTGGGAGATCACGATCACCTGAGACTCCCGGGCGATCTCCCGCAGGAGCCCCGCCAGCCGCTCCGAGTTCGGCCTGTCCAGCGCCGCGTCCACCTCGTCGAAGAGGTAGAACGGGGCCGGTTTCCCCTCGGAGAGGGCGAGGACGAAGGCGATGGCCACCAACGTCTTCTCCCCCCCGGAGAGGGCGTCCAGGAGCTTGGGCTCCTTCCCCGGGGGGCGGGCCCGTACGAGCAGCCCCGAGGACAGGTCGTCGGGGTCCTCCAGGGAGAGCCCGGCCTCCCCGCCCCCGAAGAGTTGCACAAACCGCCGGTTGAGTTCGGCCGAGACCGCCTCCAGCGTGGCGAGGAACTTCTCCCGCTTGCGGCGTTCGATCTCCCCGATCAGGGCCTCTATCTCCCGCTTCTCCCGTTCCAGGGTGAGCACCCTCTCCTTGAACGCCTGGAATTCCGTCAGGTACGCCTCGTATTCCTCGATGGCCCGCATATTGACGGGGCCGAAGGAGGAGAGCCGTGCCTCCAGTTCCCGCAGCCGTGCCTGGAGGGCGCCGATGGAGCCCTCGGCCGGGTCCTCGGGTTCGGGGGCCTCGCCCAGGGCGGTGAGCTTCCCCTGGATCTCGCCCAGCTCCCGTTCGTGGCGGGCGATCAGTCCCCGGGCGCGTTCCAAGGCCCGGTAGGCCTCCTTGCGGCGCTCCCGGAGCCCGGAGAGTTCGTCCTCCTTGCGGGAACGGGTCTTCTTGCGCTGGGCCTGGCGGAGCGTCGCCCGATGGAGCTCCTCCTCGGCCGCGGCGAGCTCCCGGCGCAGCCGGGCCACCTCCCCCTGGAGCCGGGCGAGCTCCGCCTTGGCGCGATCGATCTGGGCGGCCCTCCCCGAGAGGTCGGGCCCCCGGTGGGGGCGCTTCCGGCGGAACCCCCCGCTTATCGCCCCGCCGCGCTCGAGGAGGTCCCCGTCCAGGCTCACCGCACGTACCCCCACCACGTCCCGCAGCACCTCCAGCGATTCCACCACCAGGGTGTCGGCGAGGACGTAGCGGAAGGCGGGCCGCACCTCATCGGGGCAGGAGATGAGGTCCACCAGGAACCCGAGCACGCCCTCCCTTCCCAGGAGTTCCTCGGCCTTCCGGGAGATCGGCGGCGGGAGGAGCTTGTCCAGCGGGAGGAATCGGGCGCGTCCGATCTCGTTTTCCTTGAGGTATTGGACGCAACGGAGCGCCACATCGCGGGTCGTGACCACCAGGTCGTGGGCGTGCCCGCCCAGGGCCGCCTCCAGGGCCACCTCGAGGTCCGGGGGCACTTCCCCGAGGTCCCCCAGGGCCCCCAGCACCCCCTCCCATCCCAGGGCGAGGATCTCCTGCACCGCCTCGGGGAGGCGCCGCGGCGGGGGCGAGAGGCGCTTCAGCTCCTCCAGCGCCTCGGTGAGCGAGCGGATCTCGCGTTCCTTGGCCCTGGTCTCCGCCTCCCTGGCGGCGAGCTCCCCCCGCAGCCGCTCCACCCGTTGGATGAGCCCCAGGACCTCGGCCTCGGGGTCCTCACCTCGGTCCTCCTCCCTCTCCTTGAGCTCCCACTCGATCTCCTCGATCCTCCGGTCGAGGTCCGCCACCTCGCGGGCGAGGCGCTCCGCCTCCGCTCGGAGGCGGCCGAGCTCCTCCTTCAACCTCTCCTCCGCCCCCTTCAGCTCGCGGAACCGGAGGTACTTGAGGGTGGCCAACACGCGATCGCGTTCCGCCTCGAGCTCCCGGTATTTGAGGGCCGCCTCCCGCTCGCGGTGTAACTCCACCAGATGTCGTCTGCGTTCGGCGAGGAGGATCCGCGAGGCGTTCAGGCGTTCCTTCACCTGGGCGAGCTCGGCGATGGCCTTGGACTTGCGGTCCTCGTAGGAGGAGATCCCCGCCACCTCCTCGATCAGCTCCCGGCGGCGCTTGGGGGAGCGCTCGAGGACCTCGGTGACCATCCCCTGCTCCACGATGTAGTAGCCCCCCGGCTCGATATCGGCCAGGGAGAGGAGCCGCTCCACGTCGCCCGCCGCCGCCACCTTCCCCATGATCCGATAGGTGGAGGAGCTGGCGGTGATGCGGCGGGAGATCACTACCTCGTCCGCGTGCTCCGGGAGGAGCTCGTCGAAGGTCCCGGCGGAGTTGTCGAGCACCAGCGAGACCTCCGCCTCCGGGACCGTGGCCCCCTTGGGGCTAGTGTAGAGGAGGTGTTCGATCCTCCCGGCCCGCAGGGCCCGGGACCGGTACCCCATCACGAAGGTGATGGCGTCCAGGATGTTGGACTTCCCGGTCCCGTTCTCGCCCACGATGGCGGTGAAACCGGGGTAGAAGGGGATCGTGGTCCTGCGGCCGAAGGACTTGAATCCCTGGATGGTGAGGCGTTTGATATAGGTCCTCATCTCTCCTCGATCGGGGCGCACCGGCCCCCCTGCCCCGCCCCACCGCCGGGGGCGGCCGCGGGGTGTGAACCTTTTCGGGCACGCGAGAGCGGTTTAGGACGTTTCATCCTCGGCCTCCGAAGTCTGCGTGATGACTATAACGCTTGTGTCCCGGGACAGCAAAAAGGGGGAGGGAAAACGGCGTTCCCCCTCCCCCGCCGATGGTCAACCGCCGGTGCCGCCGAGGAAGTAGAGGGCCAGCGAGCCAAGTGCCACGAGCAGGGCGAGGATGGCCATCCCCTGGGCCCCGCCCAGGGCCCCCTGGAGCTCCTGAAGCTTGGCGTCGGTGTCGCTTTGGAACGTCGCGAACGACGACTCGAGCGCGTCCATCCGGGCGCTCACGTCGCCCAACCCGCCCTCCAGCGAGGAGATCCTCCCCGCGAGGTCGGCCAGCGAGGCCTCGAAGCCCTCGATCTTGGTGCGGTTGTTCTCGATCTTGGCCTGCAGGGCCTGCACCGCCTGCTCGAGGGCCAGCACCCGCCGCTGCAGGCGTCCCAGATCCTGGTCCTCCAAGCGCTTGATGCGCGCCTCGTGATCCGCCACCTGGGCGGCGATCTGGTCCTGTTTTGCCCTGAGTTCCTCGATCATCGCGGTGAGGGAATCCTCCAGGGACCCGAGCTTCTGGCGGAGCTCCTCGATGCGGACGGAATTGGTGGAGATGGCGTCGGCGAGGCTCTTCACCGTCTCCTCCAGTGAGGAGACCCGGTCGGAGAGCCCCGGAACCTGGTCGCAGACCATCTTGAGCTGGATGATCTTGGCCTCCAGGTCCTTCAGCTGGACCGCGAGGGCCTGGTACTTGGCGTTGAGCTCGTCGTCCTCGGCGTTCAGCGACGCGATGGCGCCCTTGATCTCCGTGATGAACGCGGAGAAGAATTCGACCACCTCGCCGAAGGCGGATTCCATGACGGTGATCTCTTCCTCGGCCGGTGGGAGGGCGGCCCCGGCGGGCCCCTCGGCCTTCTGGGCGAAGGCCGCGACCCCCAGGCTCGCCCCCAGCAGGGCCAACATGAGGATTTTCTTCATATTCACAACCCCCTCCTTTCACACGGGCGTCGACCCCAGCCTAAGCGGGGGCCCGGGGGCCCACACGGGAAGATGGGTTGTGGGTGGGGTCGGTTTGTCGCAACCTTTACGGACAGATGTCCACGGGAACGGGCGGCAAGCCGCACATGCGGTCCGCCCCGGGCCCCGGGGGAGCATGGGCGACGCCGTCCCGCTGCCTCCGGGGGCGCGGATAACCGCAAGCGCTTGCAGCCACGAAATCCGGGCGATAAATTGGGGGTCCTTTGCGAACCGGGTCACACCGAGGGAAGGAGGGGATAGATGACAGCCTTGATTGTCGTCAGTGGTCTGATTTCGCTCCTCGCTTTGGGAAGCGCGGCCTACTACAACGCCTATGTGGCCCGCCAACCCCGCGGGACGGAGCGGATGAAGGAGATCCAGACCTACATCCGCGAGGGCGCCATGACCTTCATGATCGAAGAGGCCAAGCACATGACCATCGCCATCGTGGCCATCGGGGTAATCCTCTGGATCCTCTTCTACTGGGAGGTGGCGCTCTCGTTCTGGATCGGGGCGTTCTTCTCCATGGCGGCGGGGTTCATCGGGATGAACGCCGCCACCCTGGCAAACGCCCCCACCACCGAGGCGGCGCGGAAATCCCTGAAGGACGCCCTCCGGGTCTCCTTCTCCGGGGGCAGCGTCATGGGCCTGGCGGTGGCGGGCCTCGCCCTGGGGGGGCTCCTCATCGTGCTGGCCCTCTTCCGCCGTGAGTTCGACCCCCAGAGCCTCGCCATCCACACCAAGTACCTCTTCGGCATAAAGGCGGCGGGGGTGAACTTCATCAAGGGGGCGCTGATCGTCTCCGCCTACTCGGCGGGGGCCTCGTTGGTGGCCCTGTTCGACCGCGTGGGGGGAGGGATCTACACCAAGGCCGCCGATATGGCCGCCGACATCGTGGGCAAGGTGGAGGCCAAGATCCCCGAGGATGACCCCCGCAACCCCGCCACCATCGCCGACAACGTGGGAGACAACGTGGGCGACGTGGGGGGACTGGGGGCGGACCTCCTCGAGTCCTTCATCGGCTCCATCATCTCCGTGATCGTCATGGCCCTTTACATCTACGTCGGCCGCCACAACCCCGGCATCGGGGACATCCTCGAGAAGTTCGGGCTCTCCACCGATGTAGGGGCGGCCCAGTACTGGTGGCTCATCCTGCTCCCGGTCCTCATGGTGGCCGGCGGCACGTTCGCCTCGTGGCTCGGGATCCTCTACATCCGCTCGCGCAGCGGGAGCGATCCCCAGCGGGCCCTCTCCGACGGGTTGGTGATCTCGGCGACGTTGACGGCCGTGTTCGCCCTGATCATCTCCTGGCTCTCGCCGACGAACTTCGTCCCCTTCTTCACCGTGCTCCTGGGCCTCGTGGCCGGGGTGGCCATCGGGAGGCTCTCGGAGTACTACACCTCCTACAAATACAAGCCTACCCTGGAGCTCGCCGAGGCGAACCAAGCGGGCCCCGGGGTGGGGGTGGCGAGCGGCCTGGCGGTGGGGATGCTGTCCACCTTCTGGCCCGTGCTCGTGCTCGTGGGCGCCACGATCCTGGCGTATTACATCGGGAACCTCCTCGGGGTGGCGTTCACCGCCGCGGGGATGCTCTCGTTCGTGGGGATGAACGTGTCCATCGACTCCTACGGGCCGGTGGCCGATAACGCGGGCGGGATCGCCACCATGGCGAAGCTCCCCAAGGAGGTACGGGAGCGCACCGACCAACTGGACGCCGTGGGGAACACCACCGCCGCCATCGGAAAGGGGTTCGCCATCGGATCGGCGGCGTTCGCGGCGCTGGGGCTCATCGCCTCGTACCTCTGGTCCGCCATCGGGTCGGCGGAGCAGGTGCTCCCACCCCAGGTGCCCCTGATCGGCGAGATCCACCCCTCCCTCTCGCCCATCGGGCAGCTCATCTCGGTCGGCCCGTGGGTGATCGGCGGCCTGATCGTGGGGGCGATGCTCCCCTACGTGTTCTCGGCGATCCTCATCCGGGGGGTCACCCGCACCGCGGACGTCCTCGTCCTCGAGATCCGGCGCCAGTTCAAGGAGAACCCGGGGATCCTCACCGGGGAGACCGTGGCCGACTACAAGCGCTGCATTTCCATCACCGCCGGGGGTGCCCTGAAGAACATGACCCTCCCCGCCGTGATCGCGGTGGTGACGCCGCTGTTCGTGGGGATCGTGTTCGGGCGGTACGCCCTGGCGGGGTTGCTGTTCGGCGCGCTGCTGTCGGCGATCCAGCTCGCTATCTTCTGTGCCAACTCCGGAGGGGCGATGGACAACGCCAAGAAATACATCGAGCTGGGCCACTACGGGGGCGAGGGATCCGAGGCCCACGCGGCGAGCGTGGTGGGCGATACCGTGGGAGACCCCCTCAAGGACACGGTGGGGCCCTCGCTGGACATCCTCATCAAGCTCATGTCGGTGATCTCGCTCCTCTTCGCCTCGCTCTTCCCGGTGAACCCCATCTTCATGTGATCGGGGGCCCGGCCGCACCGGATGAGCTGACGCGGGGGCGCCGCGCCGGCGCCCCCGCGTCGTCGGGAGGGATCCCGCTGAAGAGGCGCATTCACGGCATTTTCAGTTCAGGGCTTCGTGGAATTGGAGGGTATGCACGGCCAGGTGGGGCGCGGAGGGGGTAATCAGCTCCACCCTGGTGCCGAGGAGGTCCTCGGCCAGCGCGCGGTAGAAGATCCCCGTCTCGGACGCCGTGATCCCCGGTTCCCAGGGGGAGAGCGTCAGGAGATGTAAGCGGTACATCGGGGGGATCTCCTCCAGCCGGGAGGCCACGGCGAGCTCGTCGAGCAGGCCCCTGAGGACCGTTATCCTCTCGGACAGGGGCGCGCCGACGGCGGGGCCGTGTTCGGCCGCGAGCAGGCGCGCGGTCTCCCGGAGGAGCTCGGCGAACGTCTCCCTCCCCACCCTCTCCCGGGTGGCCCGCATGAACAGGGCGAGGAGGGACGGGACCCGGTGGGGGCGGGCGTTGCCCTGCCCCTTCGGGGTGGGACGCCAGACCCGCTCCCGGGGGCCCGGTCCCCCCGCCCGGGCGAACGCCACCTCCGCGAGCCCGTGTTGCATCAGGGTGCGGAGGTGCTGCCGGACGCGCGCCTGGGTGATCCCCAGCTCCCGGGCGAGCTCGCTCGCCCCGGCGAGGCCCATCCTCACCAGGGCATCGAGGGTCTGCGACGGTCCCCGTGGTATGAAAATCTTCCCTTCGCCTCCTCGGCTCCGCAGAGCACGGGGCACCTTACCCCATAGAGGGCCGGCGGACAAACGGGACGATACGCAAGGGTTGACTTTCGTATTTTTCCGCCCTAGGATGTGGTACCGGCGTATGGGCAGGTGATGGACCACGGGAGTCCGTTTGCCGTCTGAAGAGGTCCTTTCCCTCCTCTCGGCGCTCCCCTGTACGGCGCTCCTGGTGGATCGGGAAGGGGTCATCCGGTGGGCCAACGCGCGGTCCCGTGAGCTCCTGGGGTACGATCCCGGGGAGCTCGTGGGTCAGGCGGCGGAGGCGCTCATCCCCCCGCACCTGCGCGGGGCACATGCCCGGCTGCGCGAGGCGGGGTGCGATCGAGGTCCCGCTCCCCGCCACGCGGAGCGCCCCCATCGGACCACCCTGTGCGCCCGCAACGGGGAGCTGGTCCCGGTCGAGATCGACTTCGTCCCCTGGCCGACCCCCGGCGGGGAGTTCCTCCTCCTGCTGGCGCGCCGCGCGGCGACCATCTTCCTCGAGTTGGAGAGCATAGGACGCCAACGGTTCCAGGCCCATGCCCTGACGCTGGCCGAGACCCTCTCCGGCCTGGCGAGGCGGGAAGAGATCCTGGACGCGCTCGCCGAGGGGTTGCGGAAGGCGTTCGACGCCGAATCGGTCACGGTCTGGGAGGCCGATGAAGAGGGGGAGGCGCTCGTCCTGCGGGCGGCCGCATGGAGCGGCGCCCCCGGGATCCGCCCCGGGTACGCCCTGCCCCGCGATGATCCCCGGGAGCCCCTCGCGCGGGCGGCGGAGCGGGGACGCGGCGAGGTGTTGCGCCACATCGCCGCGGGGGTGGGCGTCCTGGGAGGGGCGTTGGGCCTCCGGTCGGCGATCCTCGTCCCGGTGGGGGGCGAGGGTGGACCCCGATGGGTGGCGGCGATCGGCGACGGGAACGATCCCGAGAGGTTCACGGAGCTGGACCTGATGGGGGCGCACCTCCTGGTGCACCTGGCCGCGGCCTCTCTGCAGCGCGCCGAGCTCCTCGAACAGACCCAGCGGCGGCTGGAGCGCCTCCAGACGCTGCGGGAGATCGATCTCGCCATCACCTCCAACCTGGACCCGCATTTCACCATCAAGGTCCTCCTGGAGGAGACCCTGGATCGCCTGGGGGCGGACGCCGCCGCGGTGTTGCTCCTCGAACCGGAGAGCATGACGCTCCGGGTCGCCGGCGCCCGGGGGTTCGGGGCCGCGGTGGTGGGGCTGCGCATCCCCCTGAACCGGAGCTTCGCCCGGCGCGTGACGAGGGAACGCCGCCCGCTGTTCCTGGAGATCCCCTCCCTGCCCCCGGAGATCCCCTCGCCCTTGATCGAGGCCGCCCGCGGGGAGGGCTTCCGCGCCCTCCACATCGCTCCCATGATCTCGAAACAGCGCCTCCTCGGGGTGCTGGAGGTCTTCCACCGCGAGCCCCCGCGGCCTCCCGAGGAGTGGACCGACTTCATGGAGGCGCTGGCGTCCCAGGCGGCGATCGCGGTGGAGAACGCGAACCTGCTCAGCGAGCTGCAGCGGACCAACTTCGAGCTGCGGATCGCGTACGAGGCGACGTTGCGGAGCTGGGGGCAGCTGTTGGAGCTCCGGGACCGCGAGACCAAGGGGCACACCGAGCGCGTCGTGGAGCTCACCGTGAAGCTGGCCCGGGAGCTCGGCGTACGGGGGGAGGAGCTCATGTACATGCGGTGGGGGGCGCTCCTCCACGACATCGGGAAGCTTGGGATCCCGGATTCCATCATGCTCAAGCCCGGCGCGCTGACGGGGGAGGAGTGGGAGGTGATGCGGAAGCACCCCGTGTACGCCTACGAGGTCCTCTCCGAGATCGAGTTCCTGCGCCCCGCGCTCCACATCCCCTATTGCCACCACGAGCGCTGGGACGGGACGGGCTACCCCCGCGGCCTCCGCGGCGAGGAGATACCCCTCGCGGCCCGGATCTTCGCGGTGGTGGACGCGTGGGACGCGATGAGGAGCGGGCGGCCCTATCGCGGCCCCCTGTCCCGGGAAGCGGCGATCGGCGAGCTCGAGCGGGGGGCGGGGACCCAGTTCGACCCCCGGGTGGTGAAGGCCTTCCTGGCCCTCGTGGACCGGGGGGAAGTCTAGGTCGCGCGGCCGTCCGCCCCCGGGGGCGGGGGCCAGTCGCGGGCGGGGTCCTGGCGGAAGAAGGCGCGGAGGGCCCGGTAGAGGTCGGGGTGACGGCGGTGGAGCTCCCAGGGGCACATGAAGAACGCCTCCACCGCCACGGCGAAGAACTCGGTCGGGAATTCCGTGCCGTAGCGGTCGAGGAGGGTGGGGCGCCCCAGGAGCGCCATCCGCCTCAACCGGCGGTACTCCGCGCTCATCACCCGGGTCCATTCCTCCTGCGGCACCCGCCCCGCGATGGCCGGCGTCCCCTCGGCGTAGCCGCTTTCGTAATCGAGCTGATGGGCGAACTCGTGGATCACCACGTGGCGGCAGCCCCGCCCCCTGCGGGAGTCCCGCAGCACCGCCTCCCACGATAACACCACCGGCCCCCGCTGCCACGCCTCCCCGGAGCGCACCTGGTATCCCTCGACCACGACCCCGCTGGGGTCACGCTCGCGGTAGGGGGCGAGGTACTCGGCGGGGTAGAGGACCACGGTCCTCATACGGGGGAAGTAATCGGTCGTCCGGCGCAGGAGGAGCAGGCACGCGTAGGCCGCCACGGTGACCCGCATCTCGTCGGTGACCTCGAATCCCCCTCCCCCGAAGAATCTCTTCTCGGCGAGGAAGACCTGGACGTGGCCCAGGAGCTCCCGTAGGTCGGGCTCGGGGAGGAGGCGGTAGTGGAGGAAGTTGCGCTCCAGGAAGGGGAGCCACTCGGGGGGGAACTCCCGCGCCCGCAGGCGCCGCCGTCGGTACCGTCTGAGGAACATCGCCCCCTTTATCGCCGCGGGACGCGGCGTTTCAAGGGAGGGGAAAAGGAAGGGGGGCGGTGTGGCCGCCCCCCTGTCGCGATCCGCCGTATCGGCCCGACTTACTTCCCCTCCACCATCAGGGTGAAGCGCCACAGGGCCCTCTTGGCCGCGGTCTGGACGTTGTCCTCGTACACCCACAGGTCGACCGTGCGGGCGCCCGGGCTCCAGGGCGGGGTGAGGGTGATGGTCCCCACGCCGACGTCGTCCTGTTGCTGATCGGCCTCGGTGGCCCTGAGCTCCACCGTGAGCTCCCGGGGCTTCCCCTCGTAGATGGTGATGGGGAGGGATTCGGGGGAGAAGTCCATGGAGAGGCCGTCCATGGACACGGCGAAGGACCAGTCGCTCCCCACGCCCGTGTTCTCCACGGACTCCACCTTCACCAGGCTCACCACGAAGCCCGTCGGGGACCCCATGGCCCCGGCCCCCGGTGCCGGGCCCGTCTGGGGAGCGGGCCCGGGGGCCTCCGGTCCCGGGGCCGGGGTTTCCTCAAAAGGGCTCTCCTCCTCCTTCTGCTGGAGGGAGCTGGTCGTCTCGGGGGCGGAGTCGTCCTTCCACACCACCACCGACTGCACCGCCTCGCGGTTCCCGTAGAGGTCGATGGAGTAGTACTCGATCATGTGGGGTCCCTCGGGGCCGGGCACGTAGAACGGGCCCTCGTAGGCGCGCCACTTGCCCTGGTCGATGCGGTAGAAGATGTGGGCCACGCCCGAGTCGTCCTCGGCGGTGAGCTCGAACGGGGTGCGCGAGGTGGCCCAGAGCTTCCCGTCGGGGGCGTAGTAGTGCGGGTCGCCGGGGACGATGCGGGTCACCGGGGGAGCGGCGTCGAGGTAGATGGTGAGGGTCTTCGTGGGCTCGCGGTTCCCGAGCTTGTCCACGGCGTAGTACTCCATGCGGACGACCGCGGCCCCTTCCAGGGGGAAGGGCTCCGAATAGACCTGCCAGTCCTTCCCCTCCAGGCGGTAGAAGATCTTGTCCACGCCCACGCCCACGTCCACCGCGGTGAGCCGGACCAGGCTCCCCGGCGCCAGGGCCACGATCCCCCGCGCCTCGACCTGGGAGAGATCCACCGTGCGCATGGGTCGGGCCTCGGGGGGGAGCTCCACCGGGGGCTCCATCAGGGGGAACCGGTCGGGCACGATCTCGTAGGAGGAGTCGCCGATCCCGTCGCCGTCCAGGTCCACCCCACGGTAATCGGACCAGTAGTTGCCCTTGCCCTCGTGGTACCAACGGTTGTTCAGCCCCTCGTCCCGGGCGGGGAGGCCACAGGCCACGATGGAGTTGCCGTAGATGAGGTTATCGTTGGATCCCGTGGAGATGACGATCCCGTAGTCACAGTAGCCGATGGCGTTCCCGCGGATGGTGACATCGTTCGTCGCCAGGAGCTGGATCGCCACCCGGCCGCCCCAGATGGCGCAGTCCTCGATCACGCCGTTCTTTACCGCGGAGAGGAAGATCCCCGCCTTCTCCTGGGGATAGCGGATGACGCAGTTCCTGATCACGAAGTGTGCGGTGGTGTTGTCGATGTAGATCCCGTAATCGTATCCCAACGTGTCGATGACCCAGCCCTCGATGATGTAGGGATCGTCCGGCGTCCCCGAGCCGCCCACGACGCCGTTCTCCCAGGTGAAGTCCTCATCGCCGAAGATATAGATTGGGTCATGTGGGGCCCACTGTGAGAGGGCGAGGGCTCCGCAGAGCGCCACGCCCAGAAGCGGTAACAAAACCCTCCTCATCACATCCCCTCCTTCCTGGATCTTTGACGACGCATTCTACTGCGGAAAAAGATCTTTCCCGCAGGACAACCTTCCGTGACGGCCGTTACCGCCTACCCCCGCGGGGCTCCCGGGGGGTGGTTCAGCGGAGGACGCCGATCCCCAGCCGCTCCGCCAGGACCTCCGGGAGGACCACCGAGCCGTCGGGGCGCTGGTTCTGTTCGAGGATCGCGGCGAAGAGGCGCGAAGTGGCCAGCCCGGAGCCGTTCAGGGTGTGGACGAACCGGGGTTTGCCGCCCCCTCTGGGCCGGTAGCGGATATTGCCGCGTCTGGCCTGGAAGTCCTCGCAGTTGGAACAGGAGGAGACCTCGTAGTAGCGCCCCTGGGCCGGGAGCCAGACCTCGAGGTCGACGGTCTTGGCGGATTGATGGGCGAGGTCGTCGGCGGGGAGGAGGGTCACGCGGTAATGGAGCCCGAGCCGCTGGAGGATGACCTCCGCGTGGCCGATGAGCTCCTCGAGGTCGGCGTAGGAACGCTCCGGGGTGGTGTAGTGGAAGAGCTCCACCTTGTTGAACTGGTGCATCCGGATGAGGCCCCGCTGGGCCTCCCCCCACGTCCCCGCCTCCCGCCGAAAACAGGGGGTGTACGCCACATACCGGAGGGGGAGTTCATCCTCGGAGAGGATCTCGTCACGGTGGAGGTTCGCCAGCAGGGACTCCGCCGTGGGGTTCAGGAAGAGGTCGTCGGCGGGGCAGTGGTAGAGCTCGTCGGCGAACTTCGGGAGCTGCCCCGATACCTCGAACGATCTGCGGTTGGCGAGGATGGGCGGGAGCACCGGGATGTACCCGTGTTGGCGCACGTGGAGTTCGAACATCCACGAGAGCAGCGAGAGCTCGAGCAGGGCCCCGGCGCCGCGGTACAGGGGGAAGCGGGCCGCGGCGATGGTCGCCGCCCGCTCGAAGTCGAGGATGCCCAGGGATCTCCCGAGCTCCACGTGGTTTTTCGGCTCGAAATCGAACGCGGGCCTTTCCCCCCATTCCCGCAGCACCACCTTCTCCGGCCCCGGGGGGACCGAGTCGTGGGGGAGGTTGGGGAGCGCGAGGAGCTCCGCGCGGAGTTCCCCTTGGACCTCCCCGAGTTCCCGCTCCAGGGCCTTTATCTCCGCGGAGAGCTCCCGCAGACGCGCGATGAGGGCTTGGGCCTCCCCCTTCCTCCCGTCCCGTTGGAGCCTCGCCACCTCCTCGGAGCCACGGTTCTGCTCGTGGCGCAGGGATTCCACCCGGCGGATCAGCTCCCGCCGCTTGGCGTCGAGCTCCAGGAGGCGGTCGAGGGAGATGGAGGGATCGCGGCGGCGCAGGCGCGCGAGGACCCCCTCCGGATCTTCCCGGATCCGTTGGATATCGAGCATGGCGCACAATTTTAGCTTTAGAAGCGACAAGATGCCCAGGGTATAATCGGCGCGGGTTTCTCACGATGCCCCCGAAGGCGGAAGCACCTCGCTGAACCGAGGGTACGGAGGAGGCCGATGAAGCTCATTGCGTACTCCAAAGCGCTTTATTCCACCTGGTTCTATTACGCCCCCGACAGGATCCTGTTCGATTGCGGGGAGGGGGTGAGCTCGTACCTGGAGAACAAGGTCTACGCCATCCAACGGGTCTTCCTCTCCCACGGCCACGCCGATCACATCTCCGGCCTCATGGGGCTCATCAACATCCGCAACAACGCCATGGGGGACCGCGAGAAGGACCTCACCGTCTACTTCCCCGCCGGCAACCATTTCATATCCGAACTGATCGTTTATTTTTCCCGCACCAACCGGAAGCTACGCTACAACCTCGAGTGGGTGCCGATCCAGCCGGGGGACCGGATCCCCCTCCTCGAGGCGAAGCGCCACGGGCGATATCTGGAGGCGTTCGCCACCGTGCATTCCCCCAACGAGATCTCGTTGGGCTACAACATCGTGGAGCGCCGGAGGCGGCTCAAGCCCGAGTACCGGGATCTCCCCCAGAAGGAGATCGCCGCGCTCGTGCGCGCGGGGAAGAAGGACGAGATCACCGAGGAATACGACCAGCGGATCTTCACTTATGGTGGCGATTCCGTGCCCCTGAAGCCGGTCTTCATCCGGGACACCGAGGTCCTCTGTCACGAGGCCACCTTCCTCGACGACGCGGATCGCAAGGAGTACAAGCACTCCACGGTCTGGGAGGCGATCGAGGTGGCGCGGGAGGCGGGCGTGAGGAAGGAGCTCATCCTCTTCCACCTCTCCAGCCGTTACCGCCGCGATCTCCCCAAGGTGGAGGAGGAGATCGCGGCGTTGGATCTCCCCTTCAGGGTCACGTTCGTCCCCCCGGGGGAGATCTTCACCTGGGGCTAGCCCGAAAGGAGGGAGATGTACGTTAAACGGTTCGTGCGTATCGCGACGGAGCTTCCCGGTCCCAAATCCCGGGAGGTGCTCGAGCGTATGAGGGGATACGTCTCGGCGGCGATCTCGCCCTTCGTGCCGGCGGTGGTCGCCAGGGCCCGCGGGGTTATCGTGGAGGACCTGGACGGGAACAGGTTCCTGGACTTCTCCGGGGGGTGGGGCGTCCTCAACGTGGGCCACAACCACCCCAAGGTGGTGGAAGCGATCGTGCGCCAGGCCGAGGCGTTCCTCCACACCGATTTCACCGCCGTCCCCTACGAGGTGTTCGTGACGCTGGCCGAGCGGATCGCGGGGCTCGCGCCGGGGCCCTCCCCGAAGAAATGCGCCTTCTTCAACTCGGGGGCGGAGGCGGTGGAGAACGCGGTGAAGATAGCGCGGGCCGCCACGGGGAGGAAGGCGGTCCTCGTGTTCGAATATGCCTTCCACGGCCGGACCTTCCTCGCCATGACCATGACCCACAAGGCCATCCCCTACAAGGCCGGCTTCGGCCCCTATGCCCCGGATGTGTTCCGCCTTCCCTACCCCTATCCCTACCGGAGCCCGGTGCCCTTGGAGGAGATCGAGCGCCGGCTGTTGGCGCTCGTGGATCCGGGGGAGGTCGCCTGTTGTGTGGTGGAGCCGGTGATCGGGGAGGGAGGGTTCATCGTGCCCCCGCCGGATTTCCTCCCGTTCCTGCGGGAGCTCGCCGACAGATACGGGTTCCTCCTCGTCTGCGACGAGGTCCAGACCGGGGTGGGGCGCACCGGTAAGTTCTTCGCCTCCGAGCACTTCGGGGTGGAGCCGGATCTCATCACCTTCGCCAAGTCCATCGCCGGGGGGATGCCCCTCTCGGGGGTGGTGGGGAAGGCGGAGCTCATGGACAAGCCGATCGCGGGTTCCATCGGGGGGACCTACGTGGGCAACCCCCTCGCCTGCGCCGCGGCGCTGGCGGTCCTGGACGTGGTGGAGGAGGAGAACCTCCTGGAGAGGGCCCTCCACGTGGGGGAGCTCCTGCTCCGGGGCTTCAAGGAGCTACAGGGGAAGTACGAGCTCATCGGGGACGTGCGGGGCCTCGGGGCGATGGTGGGGATGGAGCTCGTCAGGGACCGGGAGACCAAGGAGCCCGCCGCGGAGGAGACGAAGCGGGTCGCGCGGGAGGCGATCCGGCGGGGCCTCATCTTCCCCACCGCCGGGCTCTATGGGAACGTGATCCGGATGCTCGTCCCGCTGGTGGTCTCCGACGAGGAGATCGCCGAGGCGTTGGAGATCCTGGACGAGGCGTTCGCCGCGGCGGTGGGCGGCTGACGTGGGGTTTATCCCCGCCGCGTTTGCCCTATAATCCCGCTCGGAGGTAACCGGGGGAGCTCCTTCCTAGGGGCTGAGAGGGGGCCTGGGGAGGCCCCGACCCCTGGAACCTGACCTGGGTAATGCCAGCGTAGGGAGGGTTACCTCGGCGCCGGCACTGCCCACGTCCTTTCTCCCCCGTGTTACCCCGGAAAGGAGGCGTGGGCGTGTCCGAGTGGGAGCTCCTGCGCAGGATCGCGGCGGAAGTCCCCCGGGCCGGGGACGATTGCGCCGTCATCCCCTTCCGCGGGACGAACCTCCTCCTCACCATCGACGTGCTCCACCGCTCCGCGGACTTCCCCCGGGGCACGGACCACTACACCATGGGATGGCGGGCCGTGGCCGTCACCCTCTCCGATGTCGCCGCCATGGGGGGACGCCCGTTGGGGGTGGCCCTCGCGCTGTCCGCACCGGATTTGGAGGAGCCCTTCGAGGGGATCCTGCGCGGGGCCGAGGACTGTGCCCGCGCGGCCGGGACCGAGCTCGTGGGCGGCGACCTGGACGTTTCCGCCGAGCTTTTCCTGATCTCCTCGGGGTTAGGGGAGGCGGAGCGCCCCGTGCTGCGCTCCGGGGCACGCCCGGGGGACCGCCTCTACCTCACCGGCCCCCTGGGGCGCACTTACTTGGCGCTGAGGCTCTTCTCGCAGGGGAGGCACGCGGAGGCCAACGAACTCTTCCGGTTCAGCCCGCGTATAACCGAGGGACGTGCCCTCGTGGGCGTCGCCACCGCGATGATCGATCTCTCCGACTCCCTGGCGCATTCCCTCCACCTCCTCTCCCGGGCCTCGGGGATCGGGCTCGTGGTTGAGGCGGAGAGGGTCCCGTTGACGGAGGGCCTCGGGCCGGGGGAGCTGGAGGAGGTGTTCTACTTCGGCGAGGACTACGAGCTCCTCTTCACCGCGCCGGAGGGGGCGCTTCCCCCGGGGCCCTGGATCGAGATCGGGGAAGTGGTCGAGGAGGCCGGCGTTTGGTGTAGGGGCCGCGGCCGATTGAGGCGGGTCCCGGACCGGGGATGGGAGCACGGGGGAGGCCGGTCCGTCGCGGGGGAATCCGACGCGTTTCCGGACGAAAGGAGGGACCGATGAGGATCGTCAAGGCGTTGCTGGCGGCGGTCGTCGCCGGCGCCGCGGCGTTGGGGGCGGAGGAACTCTACGTTTACACATACGACTCCTTCGTCTCCTGGGGGCCGGCGGCGAGGATCGAGGAGGCCTTCGAGGCGGCCCATCCCGGCGTCGACCTCATCTGGGTGGCGCCCGGGGGCTCATCCGAGACCCTGTCGCGGATGATCGCCGAGATCGAGGCCGGGGGCACCGATGCCGACGTCTTCATGGGGATAAGCGACGCGGACCTCGTCCGGGCGAGCGCATATCTCGAGCCCTACGACCCGGGCCTCGTCCCCAATATCGCCCACATCCCCGCGGAACTCCTCGGGATCGAGCCCCGGGGGATGGCGCTCCCGTTCGATCAGGGGTACGTGGCGTTCGTCTACGATTCCACGGCGCTCCCGGAGAAGCTCGTCCCCCGGAGCTTCGGGGACCTCCTCCGCTGTGAGCTCAGGGGGAAGATCATCGTCCAGGATCCCCGTACCTCATCCACCGGGCGGGCCCTCCTCCTCTGGACCATCTGGCGCTTCGGGGAGCGCGGCTGGGTCGATTTCTGGCGCGCGCTCCTGCGGAACGTACTCGTGGTGACCAAGGGCTGGTCCGAGGCCTACGACATGTTCCTCGCCGGGGAGGCTCCCATCGTCCTCTCCTTCACCACCGACACCGCCTATTCCTGGATCGAACACCGGTCGCTCCGGTATCGGGTGACGCTCTTCGACGGGGAGGCCTATCGGTTCGTGGAGTGGATGGGGATCGTGAGGGGGTCGGACCAACGCGAGCTCGCCCACGAGTTCATGGATCTGGTGCTCTCGCGGGACGTCCAGGAGATGATCCCCACCACCCAGTGGATGTTCCCGGTGAGCGAGGCCGCCGAGCTCCCCCCGGACTTCGCGGAACACGCGGTGATCCCGGAGACGCCGGCGTGGCTCCCCCCCGTCGAGGTGGGGGAGGAGCTCGAGGGATGGATCTCGACCTGGCAACGGCTCCTCATCCGCGGTTGAGGGGCCTTCCCCCGGGGGCACTTGACGGGGCGGACCGGAGCGGGCTATGCTAAATTGCAAACGCTGGAACACGGCAAGGAGGTGAGTGCCGGTATTCACGATCCACCGCGGGAACTTTCTTAAGGAGGTGAGTTATGCGTAAAGCGCTGCTTTTGGGCGTTCTCCTGTTGGGTATCGCGCTGGTCGGGGCGGCGGAGAAGAAGGTCCTCCACGTCTACACCGCCCTGGATGTGGACGAGGCGAAGATCTACATCGAGGCCTTCGAGGCGACACACCCGGACATCGACGTGCAGTGGGTGCGGCTCTCCGCCGGTGAGGTGTTGGCCCGGCTCCGCGCCGAGGCGGGCAAGCCCCAGGCCAGCCTCTGGTTCGGCGGCCCGAGCGACACCTTCATCGTCGCCAAGATGGACGGGCTCCTCGAGCCCTACACCGAGTCGCTGGGGTGGCAGTACCTGGACAAGAAGTTCAAGGATCCCGAGGGCTACTGGGTCGGGATCTACCTCGGCTTCATCGGGTTCGTGACCAACAAGGACTTCCTCGAGAAGCACGGGATCGAGCCCCCGGACTCCTGGTATGACCTCCTCGACCCCGTGTTCAAGGGAGAGCTCTCCATGGCCTATCCCTACACTTCCGGCACCGGCTACACGCGCCTGGCCACGTTGGTGTTCCTGCTGGGCGAGGACAAGGCCCTGGAGTTCGAGAAGAAGCTCTCCGAACAGATCCACCACTACACCAGGGCCGGTTCGGCCTGCGTGACCGAGGTGGGCCTGGGCGAGGTGGCCGGCGGCATCGCCTTCGCCCACGACATCATCGCCAAGGGGATCGCCAAGGGCTACCCGGTGGTCCTCTCCTTCCCCAAGGAGGGCACCGGCTACGAGGTGGGCGGCATGGCGCTGCTCAAGGGCGGTCCGGAGCTCGAGCTCGCAAAGATCTTCTACGACTGGATGCTCTCCGCCGAGGCCCAGTCGCTGTTCAAGAAGTGGTATCGGTTGCCGCTGAACCCCGAGGCGGAGCTCGCCGAGGGCCTCGTCACCGCGGATCAGCTCCCGCTGGTGGATTACGATGCCCTCTGGGCGGCCCAGAACCGCGACCGCCTGATCGAGCGCTGGCGTGAGGTCACCGGTTATTGAGGCGGTGGAGGGGAACCGAGCGGGGGGCGGAACGCCCCCCGCTTTTTAATTAGAATCCCCGCGTCACATGGAGAGATACAGGGAGCTGAGGCGCCTCGTCCACGATCCCTTCCTCCTCCTGTTGGTCACGCTCGTGTTCGCCCTGCTCGCGCTCTTCATCGTCTACCCGCTGGTGCGGGTCCTGGCCACGAGCCTCTTCTACCGCGGGGAGTTCAACCCGAAATACTTCCTCCAGTTCTTCCAGCGGCGGTACCTGATCAGGCCGTTCTTGAACTCCCTCACCGTGGGGGGGCTGGTGGCGATGCTAGGGACCATCATCGGGTTCGTGTTCGCCTACGCCGTGACCCGGACCGATATCCCGGGGAAGTCGCTCTTCAAGGTGATCGCCACCTTCCCCATCATCTCGCCCCCCTTCCTGATCGCCCTCGCCGCCATCCTGTTGCTGGGGAACCACGGCCTCATCACCGAGTTTCTGCGCGCCCGGTTCGGGATCGATTGGGACATCTATGGGCTCCCGGGGCTGGTCCTAACCGAGACCTTGGCCTACTTCCCCCTGGCGTTCATGACGCTCGAGGGGGTGCTGTCGGGGATCGATCCGGCGTTGGAGGAGTCGGCGTTGGACCTCGGGGCCTCGCGGCTCAGGACCTTCTTCAAGGTCACCCTGCCGCTCGCGACCCCGGGGATCGCCTCGGCGCTCCTCCTCGTCTTCATCCGATCGCTGGAGGACTTCGGGAACCCCATCGTCATCCAGGGCCACTACCCGGTGCTCACCACCCAGGCGTACTTGGCGGTGACGGGGATGTACAACCTGCCGCTCGCGGCCACGCTCTCGGTGATCCTCCTCGTGCCCACGCTCCTCGCGTTCGTCCTCCAGCGGTACTGGGTCTCGCGCCGCTCCTACGTTACCGTCACCGGCCGCCCCACCCCCTCCTCCCTCAAGGCCACCACCCCGGGGCTCAAGTGGGGACTGTTCGCGGTCCTGTGTGTGCTGTCGGGGATCATCCTCCTCTTCTACGGCCTCGTCTTCTACGGGTCGCTCACGCGCATGTGGGGCCTGGACAACACCCTCACCTTGGAGAACTTCCGCTACGTGTTCAGCACCGGCCTCGACTACCTCCTCGATACCCTCAAGATCGCGGGGATGGCCACCCCCATCGGGGGGATCCTGGCGGTGGTGATCGCGTACCTGGTGACCCGCAAGCGCTTCCCGGGGCGGGGCCTCATGGACTTCCTCTCCATGCTCAACTTCGCCATCCCCGGGACCATCGTTGGGATCGGCTACATCCTCGCCTTCCACAATCCGCCGTTCCAGCTCACCGGGACCGCGGCCATCATCGCCCTGGTGTTCATCTTCCGCCGGATGCCGGTGGGGATCCGCGAAGCGGTGGCCATGCTCCAGCAGGTCGACCCGGCCATCGAGGAGGCGGCGGTGGACCTGGGGGCCGGGTTCGCACGGGCGTTCAGGCGCATCGTGCTCCCCCTCATCTCCCCGGCGTTCATCTCCGGCATGGTCTACATCTTCGTGCGCTGCGTCACCGCCATCTCCGCGGTGGTGTTCGTGGTCTCGGCCCAGTGGCAACTCATCACCGTGGCCCTCCTGCACGAAGTGGACAACGCCGACCTCTCCCAGGCCGCCGCGTACGGGGTGGTGATCATCCTGGTGGTCCTGGGCGTGATCCTCCTCCTCGATAACGTCCTCGGGAGGCTGATCCTCAGGAGGTGGCAACGTGCCCGTTGAGGTCCGGTTGGAGGGCTTGACGAAGGTGTTCCACAGTCACCGGGAATCGGTGGTGGCCGTGGACCGCCTGGATCTCGAGGTGGAGAAGGGGGAGCTCGTGACCCTGCTCGGCCCCTCCGGTTGCGGAAAGACCACCACGCTCAGGCTCGTGGGCGGCTTCGAGATCCCCACCGCGGGCGAGGTGTATCTGGGGGGAAGACGGGTCACCCACCTGCCCCCGCAACGCCGGGATACGGCCACGGTGTTCCAGTCCTACGGCCTTTTCCCCCACATGACCGTGTTCGAGAACGTGGCCTTCGGCCTGAAGGTGCGCCGTCTCCCCCGCGAGGAGGTGCGCCGGCGGGTCAGGGAGGCCCTGAAGCTGGTGAACCTCGAGGGGCTGGAGCGGCGCTATCCCCGGGAGCTCTCCGGCGGCCAACAGCAGCGGGTCGCCCTCTGCCGGGCGTTGGTGATAGAGCCCAAGGTCCTCCTGTTCGATGAGCCCCTCTCCAACCTCGACGCCAAGCTCCGGGTGGAGACCCGCGAGCAGATAAGGAAGCTCCAGAAGGAACTCGGGATCACGAGCCTGTACGTGACCCACGATCAGGCCGAGGCCATGGCCATCTCCGACCGGATCGCGGTGATGAGCGAGGGAAGGCTTCAGCAGATCGGCCCTCCCTACGAGATCTACGCCCATCCCGCCAACCGATTCGTGGCCGACTTCATCGGCCGGGCCAACTTCCTCCGCGCGGTGGTGCGCGGCCCCCGGGATGGACGGGTGGAGATCGAGCTCCTCGACGGGGTGCGCCTGGAGGTGCCGGCCGTGGCGGACCTCCACGAGGGGGACGAGGTCGTGGCGGTGGTGCGCCCCGAGGCGGTGGACATACTCCCCGAGGGGGAAGGGGACGTGACGGCCACCGTGACCTTCGCCCACTACACCGGGTCCCTGGCCACTTACAAGCTCGCCCTCCCCGGCGGCGAGACCATGGAGGTGGAGGTCCTGAGCCCCCAGGAGAAGGGGTTCCTATCCGAGGGCACGCGTGTGGGGGTCCGGTTCCACCGCCAGAGCGTCCACCTCCTCCGGGAGTGATCCCGTGCGGCGGCTGCTCGTGTTCGATCTCGATGGGACCTTGCTCGATCGGGACCATCGCCTATCCCCGGACACCCATGCCGCCCTGGGGAAGCTCTCGCGGCGGTACCCCATCACCGTCGCCACCGGGAGGTCACGCGCCTCAGCGGCCCCCTTCGTGATGGCCCTGGGGATCACCGTCCCCGTGATCCTCTACAACGGCGCGGTGGTGTACGATTTCCTCACGGGCAGGGCCCTCCACGAGCGGCGCCTGGCGGCGGAGGAGGCCCGGGCGGCGCTCCGGATCGCGCGGGCTTTCCCGGTTGACGTGGAGGTCTACCGGGATATGTGCGATCCCACCCTTTACGTGGAGCGGATCACGCCCCGCGTGGCCAGGTTCCAGAGGAAGGAAAAACTCCCCGCCCGGGAGGTGGGCGATCTCATAGCTTTCCTGGACTTTTCGCCGCTCAAGCTCCTCCTGCTCGGCGAGCCCGGGGTCCTGGCCGCTCTCCAAGCGGAGCTCGAGCGGGGGATGCCCGGGATCACGGTGGTGCGCTCGGAGGTGGATTACCTGGAGGTCCTGCCCCCCGGGGCATCCAAGGGGGCGGCCCTCCGCTGGCTGTGCGAGCGTCTGGGCATCCCTCCGCGGGGGGTGGTGGCGGTGGGGGATCAACTGAACGACCTCGAGATGGTGCGTTACGCCGGCACAGGGGTGGCCATGGCCCACGGGCCGCCCGAGCTCCGCCGTGCCGCCGATCTCGTGATCTCCTCCGTCGCCGAGCTCCCCGGGTTGCTTCCCCCGTGAACCGGCCGGCGTTCGGAAAGGGGGCGACGATGAGGATCGCGGTGGGGAGCGACGAGCGCACGGATCTCACCGATTTCGTGATCGACGAGCTCCGGCGTCGGGGCCACGAGGTGGAGCCTTTCGGGCCGTTGGCCGGGGAGGACCTCGAGTGGGCGGAGGTGGGGCGACGGGCGGCGGAGGCCGTGGCCCGGGGACGCTGTGACGAGGGGATCCTCTTCTGTTGGACCGGCACGGGGGTTTGCATCGTCGCCAACAAGGTCCCCGGGATCCGGGCCGCCCTGTGTGTGGACGCCGAGACCGCCCGGGGGGCCAGGCGGTGGAACCACGCCAACGTCCTGGTGATGAGCCTCCGCCTCACCTCGATCCCAGTGGCCCGGGAGATCCTCGACGCCTGGTTTTCGACCCCTTACGGGACGGACGAGTTCGACCTCCGTAACATCCGGAGGTTGGAGGAGGTCGAGCGCGTATACCGCTCGCCCGGGGGCTAGCCGCGGGGGCGCAGGGCGCGGACGTGGGCGCAGCGGACGAGCAGGGTGGCGTAGGAACCGGGGGGGAGGGAGAACGAGACCTCCAGGGCCCTCTTGCCGGGGAAGAGCTCGTCACCACGGGGTTCCCCCACCTCGATCCCCCTCGGGAAACACCAGATCGGCCGCTCCGCCTTCGAGAGATACGCCCGTTCCACGATCCGCGCCTTCAGGTCCCGGAAGGTTATCCCCTCCTCGGCCAGGACCTCCCGGGCGATCCCGTCCCACTCGCCCCGGTACCGCGCCCGGACGTGGGGAAGCGCCAGCCGTTCGCGCCTCAAGCGGGGCGTGATCTCACGCGGCACGGAGACGGGCACGGGGAGCCCCTCCCCGGCGATCTCCACGACCGTCGCATCCGCGAATTTCCGGGAGATCCAGCGACCGAGGATCCGGTTCCACAGGAGCGACTGGTACGCGGAGAGGAAGAGGGAGAGGAGGCGCGGGGGGATGAGGTTCAACGCCTTCCGGTAAGCCCCGGGATGGTCCCTCAGGAATGTGAGGACGCTGCGGAAGTTGGAGGGTTTGGGCGCCCGCTCCAAGAGGAACCCCCACTCGCCCCAATGTTCCCGGGCCAGTGCCTTGAAGCGCCGCACCTCCTCCGGATCGCCGAATAACTCCTCGGCCAGATAGAACCGCACCGCGGCCTCGGCGTCCCGGGCCAACACCGCCTTCCCCGGGGAGCCCGCCTTCCCCAGGGAGCCGAACCGCTGCTCGTCGAAGTAGTTGGGGAACCCCTCCGCTCCCAGCCGGAGGAGCTCCTCCGCGAGCCCTTCGGCCTCGTCGCCGAGGTCGCGGACCACGAGCCGGAAGCGGTTCCCACGCAGGTCGCCCGTGGAGAGCCGCCGTGGCCCCTCGCCCGCCGCCTCCGCCCGGATGCCGGGGAGCTCCACCGATTCCACCCTCCTCCCCACCACGCTGGCGTATTGGATCGCCACCGCGTGGGCGTCCTTGAGGGCGGGGAAGAACACCTCCCGGGGGGAGACCCCGAGGGCCCGCGCCAGGAGGACCTGGGCGGCCATGGTGGGGATGCCCCGCTTCTCCACGCGGAGGTAGGTATACTGGCCCGGGCCCTTGGGGAGCTCGATGAGTTCTTCCACCCGGAAATCCTCCGGGCGTGCCTTCAGCCTCATCCCCAGAGGGCGAGGATCGCCTCGATGAGGAGCTTGGCGGCGGTGATGGCCGAGACCCCGGAGGGATCGAACGGGGGGGCGAGCTCCACGAGGTCCAGCCCCACCACCTCGAAATCCCGCAGGGCCCGGAAGGCCCCGATGACCTCGTGATAGGAAAGGCCGCCGGGCTCGGGGTTGGTCACCCCGGGGCAGAGGGAGGGGTCTAGGACGTCGAGATCCAGGGAGAGCCACACCGGGAGGCCCTTATCGAGCGCGCGGGGGAGCTCGTCCAGCGGGATGAAGAAGGGCTCGGAGAGCTCCGGGCCGACGAAGGACCGGGCCCCCACGATGAGGAGCCCATCCACGGCCTCGCCCGCGCGGCGGGCCACGGTGGCGTGGGAGATCCGTTCGCCCAGGTACTCGTCCCGGAGGTCGGAGTGGGCGTCGAGGACGAGGAGCTGGAGTTTGCCCAACGCGGCCTTGGCCCCACGGACGCACCCCAGGGTGACGGTGTGTTCACCCCCCAACACCACCGGGCGCTTTCCCGCGCGCACGAGGCCGGAAATCTCCTCCTCCAGCGTCCCCAGGATCTCCCCCAGCGACCGCTCGGTATCGAGGTCCCCGAGGTCGCAGAGGCCGACCCCGGAGAGATCCCTCCGGGAGATGGCGGAGAAGGACTCCAGCGACCAGGAGGCGTAGCGGATGGCGCTCGGGGCCTGGGCCGGGCCCCCGCGGAAGGTGACGGTGCGCTCCAGCGGCACCCCCAGGATCACGACGCGGCTGTCCTCGAGGGGGTAATCGGCGGAGAGGAAGCGGAGGGGGCGGGGTTTCATGCGGGCTGGGCCCTGAGGGCCCGGTCGACGATCTCCTCCACGAACCTGGGGAGCACGAACGCCGCCCGGCCGAGGGCCGGGGTGAAGTAGACCGTCTCCAGCCCCCGCTCGCGGAAACGGCCGTCGAAGTTCTCTCCTTCCGCCGTGAGATCACGTTCGCTGGCGATCACGTACGCCCACATCCCCGAGGGGTAGACGGGGACGTGACCGAGATAGAGCCGCACACACGGAAAGAATCTCCTCACCTTCATGAGGATCCCGGCGAGCTCCTCCCCCCAGTAAAAGGGGGTCCCCGCTTGCATGGCGAAGACGCCCCCCGGGGCGAGGGCCTCCCGGGCACCGCGGAAGAACCCCTCGGTGAACAGCGCCGCCCCGGGGCCGACCGGATCGGTGGAATCGACGATCACCGCGTCGAACTCGCCCGGGTGTTCCGCGATGAACTCCTCCCCGGGGGCGATCTCCACCCGGGCCCGGGGGTCGGAGAACGAACCCCGATGGACGCTCGGGAGGTGCTCCTTGGCGGCCGCGATCACCTCGCCGTCGATCTCAACGAGGCATACCTCCTCCACCGTGGGGTGGCGCAGGACCTCGCGCATGGTCCCCCCATCCCCACCGCCCACGATGAGGACCTTCCGGGGCTCCGGGTGAGCGAGCAGCGCGGGGTGCACGAGCATCTCGTGGTAGAAGGCTTCATCCCGCTCCGAAAGCATAATTTTCCCGTCCAGCGCCAAGACCCGGCCGAGATCCTCGGTCTCGGCGAGCTCCAGGCGCTGGTAGGCGGTGGTTTTCCTGACCAGCCAGCGTCTTACCCGGAAGGAGAGCTCGACCCCTTCCGTTTGCCGCTCGCTCAGCCAGTCATCGCGTCTTCCCCCGCTACTCATAACTCACTCGGGACGCAAGCCCCGCTTGATCTCCAGCACCTCCATGTGCTGGGGCCGGAAGAGGTCCTTCAGTACCTCTAGGGCCGCCTCGGGGATCGCCCGGTCCCCGCAGGTGAAGACGTCGAGCGCCACGTACCCGAGCTCCGGCCAGGTATGGATGGAGATGTGCGATTCGGCGATCACGGCGACCCCGGAGACCCCGTGGGGGTTGAAGGAGTGCACGTGGACGCCCAGGTTGGTGGCCTGGGCCCGCTCCACGGCCTCCGCAAGGGCCTCCCGGATCCTCTCCGGCTCGTTCAGGTTGGCTTTGCACCCCCACATTTCGACCACCAAGTGCCTCCCGAGTGCCTTCATTCTCACCTCCTCCCCCGGGTGTTTTGGGCGCACACAAACGGCCCGCTGGGAATCTGTAGGGGGTTCCCAGAGGGCCGCGCCACCTCCCGGGTATAGTGGCCTGTTCACGAAAATTATTTTAGAAGAAAACGCAGGCGGCGACCACACAACCGCATCGTTCCACGCGGTGTTCCGCGGCCGTGATCCGCACATCCGTGAGCTCGAGGGACCGCACGCGGAACGCCTCCTCGATCTTCGCCCGGACCTCGGCCTCCGCCTCCGCCGCGGTGCGGCCGCTCGCCTCCATCACCACCCCGAAGCCGTCCGGGGCCCGCCCCGCCCCCACCGCCACGGCGATGGTCTCGCCCGGGGTGGTGGACGACCTCTCCGCGTAGACGACGGGCACGAACGCGCCCCGCGGGAGCTCGGGCGCGGCGTCCGCGAACGCCACGTGTGGGGGGAGGATGCTCGAGACCTTGACCAGGTTCACGTCGCCGATCCCCGCGGCGAGGAGGGCGTTGTCGAAGGCGTTGAGCTCGGTTCCCCCCTCCGCCGCTCCGCTCACCAGCGCGGCCCTCGTCACCTTCGTGTGGTCCCACATTTCCCCTGCTCCTCGCCCGTCACGCGTCGCCGCCTACGTGGTGGCGGCTTCCTCGTCCGAGAAGATGTCGCCCTCGTAGCGGCGCTCCTCGATGTGGGGACCGTCCACGACCTCGATCCGGATGAGGGCCGAGCGGTACCAGATCTCCTCCCTGCCGGGGATGCGGTGCACGGGGAGGTGGGGCCAGGAGCGCATGTGGTCTATGTAAGGCCAGTTCACGTAATCGTGGAACGCGTCCCTGAGCTCGGCGATCACCGCCCCCGCCTCGAGGAGGAACCGCTGGATCTCGCGCCATTTGCCGTAAGAGGCCTCGCAGTGTGTGAGGCCCAGGTACCCCGCGGCCCCCGGGCCCTTGAGCGCGGCGATCCCCCGCTCGGCGAACACCATGAACCCCCGCAGGGACTCGGTGGGATCGCAGAAGAACGCGTCGAAGCCCCTCGCGATATCCGGCGGAAGCGGCTCCCGCAGGTCGTGCTGCGCCACCTCGATGGGGAGGCCTTCCCCGCGGGCGACGTCGCGGATGAAGTCCACCAGGCGACGGTCGATCTCCAGGACCACCACCCGCTTGGGGGCCCGGGTGAGGGCGGCGGCGATGGAAACGAGGTCGTCGTCGCCGAGGACGATGAGCTCCTTCCCCTTGAGGTCGCCCCGGGACCACATGAACGCCACCCGGTGCAGGGTGGTCTCCTCGGTGACGTAGCCCTGGTCGTAATCCTGGATGGCCTCGGGGCGGTTGCGGGCGATGTCCTTGAACTTATCGGCGATATCAGCAACCGGCCCCAGGAACGTCCCACGGCCGCCGCAGTGGGGACACTTCAGCTCGAGGCGCGGCCCGATCCCGAGGGAAGCCGCGAATTCCCTGCCGCGTTGGGTGAGGACAAGCCTGCCCCCGTCCCAGGCGAGGAGACCCGTGTCCTTCAGGGCGGCGAGGACCCGCACCAGGGCCATCACGGGCACTTGGGAGAGGTCGATCACGCGCCAGATGTCCTCGGAGGCGAGCAGGGCCGAGAGCGCCCGTTCGACGTCGCGTTCCACGATGGGTACCGCCGCGCCCTTCCGCGCCCGTTCCACGATCTCCTTCAGCGTCAAGGCCACACCTCCTGTCCCTTGATCTCTCCGATGGAGGGGGCAAAGGATAAACCATTTTCGATCCCCTTTCAGCCGGCCCATGCTGACCGTGGCGCCCGCCGCGGTTGACGTGCGGGGGCGGGGGACATATACTGCACCTTCACATGGGACCTGAGGTACTTCGCCGATATTTAATGCGTGCCCGCCGCGGAGCCTGACCCCAGGGCCGGCGGTCCCGGTCCCACTGTCCCCTTTGCTTCCGCGATCCCCGGGGCGATCCCGTCTCCCTTCGGACCCCGGAGGTGTCCCACGGGAAGGAGGTCGGTATGTCCCTTAACGGTCCATCCACGTTGGCGGTGCACGGGGGGGAGGAGCGGCGGAAGCCCGAGCACTCCCTGACGACCCCGATCTTCCAAACCGCTACCTACCCGTTCCGGAGCATGGGAGAGCGGCTGGCCTACAACGCGGGGGAGATCGCCCGGATTACCTACGGTCGCTACGGGAACCCGACGCAGCGGGCCGCCGAGGCGAAGCTCGCTGCCCTGGAGGGCGGCGAGGCGGCGTTGCTCTTCGCGAGCGGCATGGCCGCCGTCACCACCTGCCTGTTGACCTTCCTCTCCCGGGGCGATCACGCCCTGTTCGTGGACCAGTGTTACTGGCAGACCCGGACGTTCGCCTCCCGCTTCCTCCCGCGGTTGGGGGTGGAGACGGGGTTCATCCCACGCTGGTCCCCGGGGGAGGTGGAGCGGCACGTCAAGGGGAACACCCGGGTGATCTTCGCCGAGGTCCCCACGAATCCGCACCTGCACGTCCCCGACTTGGAGGAGCTCGTGGCCGCCGGCCGGGCATGTGGGGCCGTGGTGATCGTGGACTCCACCATGGCCACGCCGATCAACCTGCGCCCGCTGAAGTTCGGGGTGGACCTCGTGGTCCACTCGGCCACCAAGTACCTCGGCGGGCACAACGACCTCCTGGCGGGGGCGGTGGTGGGGGACGAGGAACGGGTCGGGGCCGTCAAGGAGACCCAGGCGTACCTGGGCGGGATCCCCGACCCCCACGGGGCCTACCTCCTCCTGCGCGGCATGAAGACGTTGGCGCTACGGGTCGGGCGGCAGAACGAGACCGCCATGGCGGTGGCCCGCTTCCTGGAAGCGCATCCCAAGGTCAGGCGGGTCTGGTACCCCGGTCTCGCCTGCCACCCCCATCACGAGGTGGCGAAGCGGTACCTCACGGGGTTCGGCGGGGTGGTGAGCTTCGAGCTCGCGGCCACCGCGGAGGAAACGGGGAGGTTCATCGACGCCCTCCACATCCCCTACCTCGCCTCCAGCTTCGGCGGGGTGGAATCGCTGGTGGAACAGTCCGCCTTCACCTCTTTCTGCGCCTTCGCCCCGGAGGAGCGCCGGGCGCTCGGGATCTCCGACTCCCTGGTGCGCCTCTCGGTGGGGGTGGAGGACCCGGACGACCTCATCGCGGACTTGGAACGCGCCCTTGACGAGGCGCTGTCGTGAACGGGGGTCCGCGCGGGGAAGAGGGGCAACGCCGGGGCTGTCCTCCCCGCGGGCGTCGAAACGGGGCGTACTCGGCGGGTCCGGTTATAATCCGGGGCTTTGTCCATCAGGGTATTGG
>JAADIW010000152.1 GCA_013151115.1 Caldisericota bacterium | reverse complement strand
CTTCATCACGGAGCACGTGCGGCGGCTGTTCGCCGAGTGGCCCTTCGCCCGTTGGCTGCTGAATAGCCTCATCGTAGCCGGATCGGTTACCATCGGATCCCTCCTCGTGTCGGTGCCCGCCGCGTTTTCCTTCTCCCGGCTGCGGTGGAAGGGAAGGGACGCCGTGTTCATGTTCCTGCTCGTGTTCATGCTGCTCCCCTGGCAAGTCAACGTCATACCCCTTTTCTTCATGATGACCCGGTTCCGGTTCCTCAACACTTATCAAGGCGTAGCCCTCCCCATGATCGCGATGCCCATCGGGGTCTTCCTCCTGCGACAGTTCTTTATCAACATCCCCCGGGACCTGGAGGACGCGGCCCGCATCGACGGCTGTTCCAGCCTAGGGGTGCTGCTCCGGGTGATCCTCCCCCTCTCCCGGCCCGTGCTCGCCGCGTTCGGTGTCTACATCTTCAACTACGCGTGGAACGAGTTCTTCTGGTCCATGATCTGTCTGCGCAAGCCCCAGATGGTGACCCTCCCGGTGGGTCTCAAGATCCTGCAGGGGGCGTTCGAGATCGACTACGGGCTGATCCTCGCGGGGGCGTTTATGGCCTCCTTGCCCTCGTTGGCCGTGTTCCTCCTCCTGCGGCGGCAGATCATCCGGGGCTTCACCCTGGCGGGTTCGGGGGTAAAGGGGTAGCCATGGAGGCCGTCGCCCTGATAAGGCCACCGGCGCGCTTTCCCAGCTGCCATGCCCCGAGCATCTGCGAGCTCCCCGACGGCGATCTGCTCCTCGCCTTCTACGCCGGGGAATACGAGGGCGCCCCGGATCAGGTGATCCTCGGTGCACGTTACGATCGGGCCGCGGGACGTTGGTCCGAGCCGGAGGTCTGGGTCCACGTCTTCCGTCGGGCCACCGTGAATCCCCGGGTCTTCATCGGGCCGGACGACATGGTTTGGCTCATCGCCCCGGTGAACTACGGCGAACGCTGGTGCAGCGGGGGAACCTATCTCTTCCTCAAGCGGTCCCCCGATGGGGGACGCACGTGGACGGACCTCGAGCTCGTGGTGGAGCGGAAGGGGCTCTTGGGGAAGAACAAGCCGCTGGTGGAGGGGCGCTTAATCCTTCTCCCCGTGGAGTGGGAGGCCACCTGGAGCGCGGCCTTCCTGCGGAGCGAGGACGGGGGTGAGACCTGGGGCGATCTGGGGCGCGCCGCCGGAGCCCACCTCATCCAACCGGCGGTGGTGCGTCTCGCTGATGGACGGCTCCTGGCCTACATGCGCAGCCAGGAAGGTCGGATCTTCCGCAGTTATTCCACCGACGATGGCCGGAGCTGGTCCGTCCCGGAACCCACATCCCTTCCCAATCCCAACAGCGGGATCGATTTGGTGCGGCTGCGATCGTGGAATCTGATCCTGGTGTACAACCCCACCGAGCCCCTCCCCCGGCCGGAGAAGCTCCACCCCGCGTGGCCCCGGGCGATGCCCGCGGGGTTCACGGTCTGGGGGCCGCGCACGCCCTTGGTCGCCGCCCGCTCGGGGGATGGAGGGCGGACGTGGTCCCGGCCGCTCGTGCTCGAGGACGGGGAAGGAGAGTACAGTTACCCGGCCGTGATCCAGGCCCGTGATGGTGCCATCCACGTGGCCTATACCTATCGCCGGGAGGCCATAAAGCACGTGACGCTCTCCGAGGGCGAGTTCCTCGGCTGAGTGGGAAAGGAGGCGGAGCCATGGAAAAGCGCAGGGTGGGTATCCTCACCTTCTCCGACGGGCGGGAGTCGGTACATCGCGAGGTGGAGCCGATAAATCTGGAATTCCAACGCCGCCTGGCCCAGGCCCTTCGCGACACCGGCGAGGTGGAACCGGTGGAGGGCCGGGAGATCGTCTGGACCGCGGAGATCGCCCGTAACGAGGGCAAGCGCCTCGCGGATCTGGGCTGCGAGGCGACGATCTTCAACTTCGCGGTGTGGAGCTTCCCGCACCTCGCCGTCATCGCGGCCAAGTTCGCCCCCGGGCCGTTCCTGCTCTTCTCCAACATCAACCCCAAGTACCCGGGTATGGTGGGGATGTTGGCCTCGGCCGGGGCGCTGGATCAGGTGGGCGTCCCCCACGGCCGCCTCTTCGGGGACATCCGCGATGGGGGGGTCCTGCGCAAGGTGCTCGCCTTCGTCCGCGCCGCCTCGGCCATCAACCGCCTCCGGGGGGAGACGTTCGGCCTCTTCGGCGGGCGCCCCATGGGGATGTACACCGCGGTGGCGAATACCGACCAGTGGATGCGCCTCTTCGGGATCGACGTGGAACACATCGACCAATCGGAGATCATCCGCCGGGCCGGGCTCGCCCCCGCGGACGAGGTGGAGCACGCGTTCGCCTGGCTCACCGAGAAGGTGGGGAAGATCCGCTACGACGGGAAGCAACTCACCCCCGAGAAGCTAAAGCTCCAGATCAAGAGCTACATCGCCGTGCGGGAGATGGCCCGGGATCTGAACCTCGATTTCCTCGGGATCAAGGCCCAGCCTGAGCTCACCGACCACTTCGTCACCATGGACCTGACCGAGGCGTTCCTCAACGATCCCTACGATTGGAACGGCGAGAAGGAGCCCACGGTCGCGGCCACGGAGGCGGACATGGACGGCGCCCTCACCATGGAGATCCTGAAGCATCTGAGCGGCGAACCGGTGTTGTTCGCCGATCTCCGGCACTACGACGGGGAATTGGGGGCCTTCGATCTCTGTAACTCCGGGAACCACGCGACCTATTACGCCGGCCGCTCCCGCGACCCGGACGTCAACCTCCCCAAGGTGGAGTTCTACCCTCAGGGCTTCTATTTCCCCGCGGGGGGCGCGGCGGTACGGCACATCGCCGCCCCCGGGGAGGTGACCCTGGCCCGCCTCGCACGGCGGGACGGCCGGTACTGGCTGGCCATCATCCCCGGGGAATTCCTGGATCTACCGCCCGAGGTGGCGGAGGAGAAGGCCGCCGCCACCCAGGTGGAGTGGCCCCACGCCTTCGCCAGGCTCCGGGTGGGGCCGGACGAGCTCCTCGCGGAATACGATTCCAACCACATCCACGGGGTCTATGGGGACTACGTCCCGGAGCTCGTGTGGTTCGCGAAGCTCCTCGGCATCCCTTACCGCGTCTTCTCCTGAGACAGGCGGGAGAGCTCGTGTAGCGCGTCCGCCAGGGCGTGGTAGAGGCGGCGGTAGAGGCGGTAGTAACGCTCGTAAACCGACCGCCTCTCCGGATCGGGGCGGACCGGGTCGGTGTAGGAAATCCATCCCTTTATCGCCCGAGGGCCATCGACGAGGCCCGTAGCGAGCCCCACGAGGAGCGCGTCGGCCAGGGGAGCCCCGACGCCGCCCCTGAGGGCCCGGATGGGCCGTCCGGTGACATCGGCGATGATCCGGAGCCAGAGGCGTGAGTTCGCCGCCCCCCCCACCACCACCGTCTCGTCGGCGAGGGGAAGCCCCACCCCGACCCCCGCCTCGATGGCATGGCGCAGCGAGAAGGCGGCTGCCTCGAGCAAGGCCCGGAAGAGGTGGGCTTTGGTGTGGGAGAGGGTGAGTCCCACGAACGCTCCCCGGGCCTCGGGATCCCATAGGGGCGCCCGCTCCCCCATGAAGTACGGCAGGGCCACGAGGCCCTCGCACCCCGGAGGCACCGTCGCCGCCGCCTCGTCGAGGATCGCGTAGGGATCGCGCCCGGAGCGTTCCGCCGCCCGCACTTCCTCCGCGCCGAGGCGGTCCCGGAACCAACGGACGAGGGCACCGGAGGTGGCCGATCCGGCCCAGGTGTAATAGAGCTCGTCCGGATGGATCACGTGGGGCATGGAAACGAGCTCCCGGGCGAACCCCTCCCCCCGGTGGATGATCCCCCAACAGGTGGAGGTCCCCATCATGGCCACGTTATCTCCCCGGGAGAAGGCACCGGCGGCCAGGGTCTCCATGGGGGCGTCGATCCCACCGGCGAGGACCGGGGTCCCGGGCCGGAGGCCCGAAAGCCGGGCCCCTTCCCCCGTCACCTCCCCCACCACCTCGGCCGAGGGCACGATCCTCCGGGGCAGGATCGCGAGGGGGATCCCCAGGAGCTCGGCCATCTCCTCCGACCAAGTATGGCGGCGGATGTCGTAGAGCCCACCTAGGTTCCCGGCGGAGGAGTGATCGATGGCCACCGCGCCGGTGAGCCGATACACGATGTAAGCGTTGGGGGGTAGGAAGAGCTTTATCCTCTTCCAACTCTCGGGCTCGTGATTTTTGATCCACAGGATCTTGGTATAGCCGTAGTAGCTGTCCACCCAGTTCCCGGTGACGGCGAACAGGCGGTCAAGGTCCACGTTCTCCATGATCCAGCGGACCTCGGCCGTGGCCCGCCGATCCATCCAGATGAGGCAGGGGCGGACGGGGCGCATCTTTTCGTCCAACGGGACGCCGCTTCCCCCGTAAAGCCCGCTGATACAGACCCCGGCCACCGCATCGGATCCGTGTCGTGAGACGAGGTCCCGGATCACCCCACAGGCCGCGTCGAGCCACACATCGGGCCACTGCTCCGCCCACAGGGGCTGTGGATGCAACAACCCGTATTCCCGGGATGCTTGCGCCACCACCGCGCCCGTGGGCCGCACCAGGACCCCCTTCGTCACCTGCGTCCCCACGTCGATCCCCAACAGGAATTCCCCCATCGCTGCCTCCCGAGGGCATTTTAAACGTTTACGCGCGGGCGGAAAAAAAAGATTCAGGATGGGTCCCCGAAGAGGGGCAAGGTCTCCCCGTCCGATCCCATGCGGGAGAGGAGGAACGCCAACGCGGCCAAGGTCTTCCCATCCCCTGGCTCCCCGCGGGCGACCTCCTCCAGGACCTCCCGGGGATCCCGGAAGCGTAGCTCCGCGATCTCCCCCTCCACTTGCGGCCCCAGGTCCCCCTCCAATCCCTCGGCGAGGAAGAGGTGCATGAGCTCGTCCATGACCCCCGGAGAGGTGTAGAAGGCCCCCAATTTGTGCCATCGTTTGGCCCGGAGGCCCGTCTCCTCCCACAGCTCCCGCTGAGCACACCGCAACGGGCTCTCCCCGGGCTCCAGGGTACCCGCGGGGATCTCCCACAGCGCCCGTCCCGCTCCACAACGGTGCTGGCGCACCATGAGCACCCGGCCCTTCCCGTCCAAGACGAGGATCGCCACCGCCCCGGGGTGTTCCACCACTTCCCGGGGCCCTCGCTCGGTCTCGTCCACCCGCACCGAGATCAACCGTCCGCGGAATACGTACTCCCCCATCGCCGGGATCGCGACGCGCTACATGGTGCCCATCACGTGTATCTTTCCGCCTCGGAGAAACCACGCCGCAGGGCCTCCCGGTTGAGCTCGATGAGCTCATCCCGGCCCTTCCCACGGAGTTCCTCCTCCATGGCGGCCACGACGTCCTCCAGGGACACCACCGCCAAGGCCCGCACCAGGGCCCCCAGGGCCACCATGTTGATCACCCGGGGGTTCCCGAGCTCGGCGGCGATGTCGTTGGCCGGGACGGGAATCGCCCTCACATCGGGCCGCCCGATCCCCCGCTTCACCAGCGAGCTGTTGACCACGATGACGCCCCCCTCCGCCACCCGGGGCTCGAACCTGTCGAGGGAGGGGGCGTTCATGGCCACCAGGGCATCGGGCCGGTCCACCACCGGGGAGCCGATGGGGGCGTCGGCCACCACCACAGTGCAGTTGGCGGTCCCGCCCCGCATCTCCGGGCCGTAGGACGGCAACCACGTGACCTCCAGCCCCCGGTTCATCCCCGCCCGGGCGAGGACCTTCCCCGCGAGCAAGATCCCCTGGCCGCCGAATCCCGCGAACACCACGCTCTTCTCCATCGCTATCCCGTGTCCTTCAGGTCCCCCAGGGGGTAAAACCGGGATACCTCCTCCGCCACCCACCTCCCGGCCTCCACGGGCGACATCCGCCAGTTGGTGGGGCAGGTGGAGAGGATCTCCACCAGGGAGAAGCCCTTCCCCTCGAGTTGGTTCCGAAACGCCTTCAGGATCGCCCGCTTGGCCTTCACGATGTGGGGATAGTCGAAGACGGCCTGACGGGTGATATACGCCGGGCCATCGAGCTGGGCCAACATCTCCGAGATCTTGAGCGGGTATCCGTGCGATCGGGGCTCCCGTCCCCGGGGGGTGGTGACGGTGCGCTGGCCGGGGAGGGTGGTGGGGGCCATCTCCCCCCCGGTCATCCCGTAGATCCCGTTGTTCACGAAGATCACGGTGATGTTCTCGCCGCGGTTCGCGGCGTGGACCGTCTCGGCGGTGCCGATGGCGGCCAGATCCCCATCCCCCTGATAGGTGAACACCACCAGGTCCGGTCTGGCCCGCTTGATCCCCGTGGCCACGGCGCAGGCCCGACCATGGGCCGCCTGCACGAAATCGCAGTTGAAGAAGCGGTCCAGGAACACCGCGCATCCCACCGGCGCGATGCCCACCGTCCGCTCCAGGATCCCCAGCTCGTCGATGGCCTCCGCCACCAACCGGGTGATGATCCCATGGTGACAACCGGGGCAGTAGGTGAACCCGGCCTCGCTCAGGGCGGCGGGCCGCGAAAAGACCCGCGTGTACCCCCTGGGTATCGCCAGCTCAACGGACATATCGCCTCACCTCTTCCAGGATCCGCCCGGGGGAGGGCACCACTCCCCCCAGCTCGCCGTAGAAGGGCGTCTCCGTCCGCCCTTCCACCGCCAACCGGACGTCCTCCCACATCTGGCCCGCCGAGAGCTCCACGGTGAGGACCGCCTTCACCCGCTCGGCCAGGGCCCTGATGGGCCCGTAGGGGAAGGGCCAGAGGGTGATGGGCCGCAGGAGCCCCACGGGGAGCCCCTCCTCCCGGGCCAGGCGTACCACCGTCTTCGCGATCCGTCCCATGGTCCCGTAGGCGACGAGGAGGAGCTCCGCGTCCTCGGTCTCGACCTCCTCCCACCGGACCTCGTTGCGCTCGATCTCCCGATAGGTTTCCTGGAGCACGAGGTTCATCCGCCTCAGGCCCTCGGGCTCGAGGTCGAAGGAGGAGATCACGTTCTTGGGGCGCCCCTTCGCCCCGGTGACGGCCCAGGGCCGCGGGGGGATCTCCGCGGGATCCACGGGCTCGGGGAGCGCCACCGGCTCCATCATCTGGCCGATCATCCCGTCGGCGAGGATCATGGCGGGCACCCGATACCTGTCGGAGAGGTCGAACGCGAGCCCCACGAGCTCCGCCGCCTCGGGCACCGAAGAGGGGGCGAGGACGATGAGACGGTAATCGCCATGCCCCCCTCCCTTGGTGGCCTGGAAGTAGTCCCCCTGGGCGGGGGCGATATTCCCCAGCCCCGGCCCGCCCCGCATCATGTTCACGATCACGCAGGGGAGGCGTGCCATGGCGATGTAGGAGATCCCCTCCTGCTTGAGGCTGATCCCCGGGGATGAGGATGAGGTCATGGTGCGGACCCCCGCGGCGGCGGCCCCGTAGACCATGTTGATGGCAGCCACCTCGGATTCCGCCTGCAGGAAAACCCCGCCCCGCTTGGGGAGCTCACGGGCCATGTACTCCACGAGCTCGCCCTGGGGGGTGATGGGGTAACAGAAGTAGCATTTGAGACCCGAACGGATCGCGGCCTCGGCGATGGCCTCGTTCCCCCGCATGAGGACGCGTTTCATGCGGCCCCCTTCACCGAGCTCTCCTCCCGGTAGACCTCGAGCGCCACGTCCGGACACACGTTGGCGCAGACGGCACACCCGGTGCATTTGTCCGGGCGTGCCATGTACACCACCCGGTAGCCGGACGAGTTGTACTCGGAGGAGAGATCCAGGACCCCGAACGGGCACGCCTCGACGCAGAGGCCGCAGCCCTTGCACCGTTCCTTATCCACGATCACCAATCCCTTGGGCATCTCCCTCCCTCACCGCAATCCGAAACGGCGCCGTCGGCGCCGGAGGCGCTCGAGCTCCCGTTCCGCTTGGTGTATCCAACGGAGCAAGCGTTCCTCGACCGTGGGCTCCCGCCGCTGGACGTCCCGGCCGTCCGGAGGGGTGAGATCGCGTTCCCGCAGGAGCTTCCGTAGCCTCTCCGCTTCCCGCTGGAGCGAGAATAGCTCGCGATCGGCGTCCGTCAGGCGCGTCTGGGAGAAGACGGGTCTGCCCGAGGCGTCGGTGGCGATCACCTTGAGGAGGACCCGCTGCCCAGGGCGCAATTCCCCTACGCTCTCCTCCAGCGGGAGCACGCCCTCCCCCTCGCCCCAGGAGACCAGGGCGCCGTCCTCGCGCACCTCGACGAGCGTCGCTTCTACGACGTCACCGACCCTCAGGGCCATTTAACTCCACGTCCCGTCGGTTCCGACGGCGTTTCCATGCCTCGACCACGGAATAGTGGGCGATGGCGTAGATGGAGATCCCCAACCCGGTCACCGACATGGCATAGGAAAGGAAACTCAACGGGACGTTGGGGCGCATCACCCTGACCACCATGAGGAAGGGGAGGACGATCGCCGCCACCATCAGCGAGAGGGCGACGGAGATCAGCGTCCAAAACCTCCGGCGCGTCATCTGTATAGCCAACAGGACACGTGATGCCCGGGATCGGGCTCGAACTCCGGCGGGACCTCCCGATCGCAGAGCCCCTCGATCTTGTGCTTGCACCGGGGATGAAAACGACAGCCCGGCGGGGGCCGCAGCAGGCTGGGAGGCTCCCCCGGGGGGACCTCCTTGAACTTGTGCGCGTTCTCGGGATCGGGGTCGGGGATCGCGTCGAGCAGGGCCTGGGTGTAGGGATGGAGGGGGTTCCGGATCAGCTCCTTCACCGGTGCCTTCTCCACCAGCTTCGCCGCGTACATCACGAAGATCCGTTCGGAGAAGTAACGCACGGTGGAGAGATCGTGGGTTATGTAGGCCACACCGAGGTTGTGGGCCCGCTGCACCCCCTGGAGGAGCTGCAGGATCTCCACCCGCACCGAGGCGTCCAGCATCGAGACGGGCTCGTCGGCGACG
>JAADIW010000018.1 GCA_013151115.1 Caldisericota bacterium | reverse complement strand
CCCCCGCCCTCACCGCCCGCAGGGCGACGGGGGCGTCGGCGCCCCTGAAGAAGCGGAAGACGAGGACATCGGTGGCCGCGGGCGCCCGTCCCGTGATGGTGGCCTCGCCCTCCAGGTACCACCCCTGCTCCCCCTCGGAGAGCTCGAAGCGGAGCGCGTACGTGAGTTCCGTCGCGCCCGCGGTGAGGCAGATCAGGGCGAGGAACAACGACAACCGGAGGCCCACGCGCAAGCGTCAACCCTCCAGGCGTCGCAGGAAGGCGGGGTAATCCAAATCCCCACGGTCGCGCTTCTTCTTGCGCTCCGCGGGCTTCCGTGGGGGGAGCTCCTCTTCCTCCTCCATGGAGAAGATCTCCTGGAAGTCGGCGGCGATGACGGTGATCCGGACCAGGTCGGCGAGTTCCTCGCGCACCACCGCCCCGAACACGAGTTCCGCCTCGGTGAGGGCCTCCTTGCGAACGGTCTCCGCGGCCTGGGTGACCTCGGCCAGGGTGAGGTTCTCGCCACCGGTGACGTTCAGGAGTATCTTGCGGGCACCCCTGATCGTCCCCCCCTCAAGCAAGGGGTTCTGGGACGCCTCCTTCGCCGCCCGCACCGCCCGGTTCTCGCCCCGGGCCTCGCCGGTCCCCATCATGGCGGTGCCCGCGTCGCGCAGCACCGAGGCCACGTCGGCGAAGTCGAGGTTCACCACGCCGGGGACGGTGATGAGATCGGTTATGCCCTGGACCCCCTGGCGGAGGACGTCGTCGGCCCGCGCGAACGCCTGGATCACGGAGGTCTCGCGGGGGGCGAGGTTGAGGAGCCGGTTGTTGTCGATCACGATCACCACATCCGCCGCCTCACGGAGCCTGCGGAGCCCCTCCTTGGCCCGTTCGGCCCGGGCGGTGCCCTCGAATGCGAAGGGAAGGGTCACGACGCCCACCGTGAGGGCCCCGAGATCGCGGGCGATCCCGGCGATCACCGGGGTCGCTCCCGTGCCCGTGCCGCCCCCGAGGCCGCAGGTGAGGAATACCAGATCCGCGCCCTCTAGGAGGGACCTTATCTCCCACGCCGTCTCCTCCGCGGCGGTCTTCCCCTTGTGATGGTCACCGCCCGTGCTCCGCCCCCCGGTCACCTCGGGCCCGAGGCGGAGTTTGTCGTCGGCCCGACATACGGAGAGGATCTGGGAATCCGTGTCCATGGCCACGAGGCGTACCCCTCGCAGGCCGGTCTCACGGATGCGGGCGAGGGCGTTTATGCCCCCGTTCCCCACCCCCACCACCACGATCCGCGCGCCCGGCGCCGCCTCTTCCTCCTCGCGCCGCTCGAGTTCCTCCACCAACGGGAGCTCCGTCACCTGGATCTTCACGGGGCCGAAGGCCGCCTCCACCGCCTCGCGGAGCTTGGGGAGCTTTCTGAGGACGTAGTTCTTCTTGAACTTGCTCTCCACCTCGATGAAGAGGACATCACCGCTGTGGCGGACCTTCGCCGGATCGGCGGGGAGACAAGCCCGCAGCACCTGATCCCTGATCGCCCCCAGGACCTGGCGCCACCGCTGCCCCAGCTCCTTCTCTCGTTCGTCCATGGCCCCCGCTCGCATTGTGTCCCCGGAGGGCCCGTTGGTCAACTTAGGGGATCAATGCGGGTATTTCCCTGAACTCGGTCGCCACCACGTGCGCGGCCTCTATCACCCGGGGATCCTTGGGGGCGTAGGCGATCCCGAGCCCCACCAACGCGAACACGGGGACGTCGTTGAAATTGTCCCCCACGAAGGCGACCTCGCGTGGATCGAGCCCATACCGCGCCGCGGCCTCCCGCACGGCCCCGTCCTTCGCCCAGAGCGGGACCCGGAGCTCCGCGCGGCCGCTGAAACGGCCGTTCACGACCTCGAGCACGTTGGCCACGGCGAAATCGAGGCCCAGATCCTCCCGCACGTGGTCGGCCACGAGGGATAGACCGGAGGAGACGATCCCCAGGATGAGGCCCCGGGCCCGCAGCGCCCCGATCGCCTCGCGGACGCCGTCGGGGTACGGCGGGGGGAGGAGCCGTTCCAGGATGGGGCGGACGGGCCTCCCCGCGAGCAGCCGCGCGTTCGCCCGCAGCCACTCGTCGTAGAGCTCCGGCCGGGGGAGGTAGCGCTCCTGGAGGCGCCGCCACTCCACGGCGAGGCCCGCCGCGATCCCGATCGCTCCCCAGCTGGACTCGAAGTCCACCCCGCGGTACCGCACCAGCGTCCCGTCGAGGTCGAAGAAGACGGCCCGGATGCGGTTCATGGGAGGATGAGCTCGCGCACCTCCCCCAATCCGAGCGCCTTCCAGCGTTCCTCCGGGATCTCCAGGGCGAAGAGGAACTGCTTCTGGGGCTCGTAGATCTTCTCCGGGCTCGGCTCCATGGGGATCTCGCCGGCGAACTTCCCCTCCACATCGAAGAGGAGAAGCCGCAGGGGGAGGTAAACGTTGCGCATATGGAATTTGGACTTCACCGGCCCCTCCCACATGAAGAGGATGGCGAACCCCTCCGCCCACTCCGGGGGCAGGGCCTGGAACCCGAGGAACCTCTCGTGGATCTCGTCGGCCACGAACGCCTCGATCTCGGCTTCCTTCCCCTCGGCGTCCACCAGGACCGCGGTGCGCTTCCCGAAGGTGGCGAGGGCGCCGAGGATCATCCCCACCGCGTCCCGATCCATGAGGGGCGCGGGGTCCTCTCCCCCGCCGGCGAAGTAGACGGGTTCGTCCCCGATCCCGTCGCCGTCCGCGTCCGTGCCCGTGTACCCGGAGTACCAGTTGCCCTTCCCCAACGGGGCCCAGACGTTCCGCCCGAGATCCCTCCCGTGCCGCTCGTAACCCCAGAAGAGGTTCTCGTATACCCAGGTCTCACGGGTCTCGGTCCCGAGGTAGAGGGCCTCGAAGGAGCGGTACAGGAGATTGCGTCGCACGGTGTTCCCGGTGGGATAGGCCTGCTTGTACGCCTCTTCGAAGATGATGGCGATGTTCGAGAGGGCGATCAGGTTCTCCTCGATGGTCCCCCGGGAGCCGAGGGAATCGACGCCGTATCCGCACCCGATCATGGTGTTACGGGCGATGGTGTAGGCGGTGGCCGCTCCCCCGACCTCCACAGCGATGTCGTTCTCGGAGAAGACCGAAGCGGTCACCTCGGCCCGCGTCGCCGATTCGAGCTTAACCGCGATCCGGTCCTTGGAGAAGAGGTTCTTCGTGATCTCGACGTCCTGGGCGGCGCCGGACACGTAGACCCCGATGGCGTTCTTGAAGAACACGTTGTCCGCCGCGGAGACCCCGTTGGAGGCGTCGATGCTTATCCCGTGGCCGTTCACGTAGAGGCCGCAGTTCTCGATCCGCACGCCATCGGAGAGGAAGACCTTAACCCCGGCGAGCTTGCTGTTCGCGATCCGTTCACAATCCCTGACGATGGTCCCCGGGGAGTTGTAGACGGTCACGGCCACGGTGGGGTTCAAGAAGAGGTCCGCGTCCTGGACCGTGACGCCGCGGGAGAACGCGATGTAGATCCCGTCCCCGTTGTACACCTTCACCCCGGAGAGGGTCACATCACGGGAGAAGGCGACGGTGATGTGCCCGGCCTCGAGCCCCTCGATCTCCTCGCCCTCGAGCCCGAAGTAGTAGTATACCGGCCGCTCGTTCACGGTATTGGTGGAGGAGATATCGTGGTCGAAATGGGCGCGCTCGAGGCCCGTGACCCTGATGCCCAGGCGCTTGACGGCGAGATAGTTGTCCCGCACGGTGAACCCCGTGGAGTTCGCGATGAGGATCCCGTTCAGGGAATCCCGCACGATGCAGTCCTCGATCGTCCCGTTGGCGGAGAAATTGACGTAGATCGCGGCGCCGTCGGGATCCATGGCCCCGCGGATCAGGCACCCGCGGACGACGAAGTACGCGTCCACGTTCTCGATCCGGATCCCGTAGGGCTCCCCTTGGGGGAGAACGATCTCCCAGCCGGCGATTACATAGGGATCGTCCGGCGTCCCCGATCCGCCCACGACGCCGTTCTCGGGGGTGAAGTCATCGTTCGAGAGGATGACGATGGGGCCCCGCGTGGCCGCGACGGCGCCCAACGGGATGAGCAATGCCATAAGGAACGCGAAAACCTTCATCCTTTTCCTCCTTTCATCGTTGGGCAAACGATACTCCCTGAACCTTCCCCGGGCAAAGGGGCGGTATAATCGCGCCGCGATGAGGCGGACCGTGGGTCGCCGCCGGCGGATCCCGATCCGGGGACCCGAGGGGGGACGGCGATGCTCGTAGAAAGGCTCGAGGACTTCTTCTCCCGGGTCGAGGAACCCAGGGAGCGGGACTACTTCTACGTGAGCGAGGTCGCGAAGTGCCCTCGACAGATCTATTACGCGGTGAAGGGCTTCCCCCGGCCCCCGCTCGATGGCCAATCCGCCCGGCGCCTGGCGGTGGGGGACGATGTGCACCGGAGGATCGTGGGCGCGCTGTTCTCCATGGGCGTCGCGGTGGCAGCGGAGGTCCCCATCCCGCCGAACCCCCTCTTCCACGGACGGGCCGACGCCATCGTCTCCCTGGGCGGGGAAACGTTCGTGGTGGAAATAAAAAGCGTCCATCCCTACCAGTTCGATCAGACCACCGCAGGTCCCAAGCGTGATCACTACCTCCAACTCCAGTTGTACCTCCACTACCTCGACGTCCCCCGCGGGATCATCCTCATGGAGAACAAAGCGAACCAGGCGCTGCGCGAGTTCGTGGTGGACCGCAACGAGGAGACGATCCGGCGTGTCATCGCCGACTTCACCGACCTCCACCGCCTGATCTTCCGGGAGGGGAAGCTCCCGCCCCTGCCCGACAAGTCGGGGTGGGAGTACGACCAGTGCCGCTACTGCCCCTTCGTGGAGTTCTGCGTGCGGGATCAGAGCCGCGCCGAACTGCTGGAGCGGGAAATCGCCGGGGCCCAGTCGTCCCCGGGGCCGGACCTTTCCCCATCGCTGGGATCCCCCTTGGGCGACGACGCCCGGGAACCGAGCGAATCCGCGCCGAAATCGGCGTCCGAGGCCCCGCCCCTCTTCGACCTCTGAGGCCCCCCGGATCCACCGCCTCAGAGGTCGCGGAACCCGTTGGTGAGCGGATAGCGCCGTCCGATCCCGAAGGCTTTGGGCGAGACCTTGATCACGGGGGGCAGCTGTTTCCGCTTGTATTCCGTACGGTACACCCGGGCCACCACGTCCCGCACGAGCCCCTCCCCGAAGGACGCAACGAGCTCGTCCCGGGACCTGTTCTCCACGAGGAAGGCGCGGAGGAGCGGGTCCAACCGGCCGTATGGGGGGATATCCTGGTCGTCCCGTTGCCCGGGCCGGAGCTCGGCGGTGGGGGGACGGCGGAAGATGGCGTCGGGGATGATCTCGCGCCCGTGTAGCTCGTTGACGTAGCGGCCCAACTCGTATACCTCTTCCTTGAGGAGATCGCCGATGGGGGCCAGGGCGCCCACGGTGTCCCCGTAGAGGGTGTTATACCCCATGGCCACCTCGGACTTGTTCCCCGGGCACAGCACCGCGTATCCCAGGGCGTTGGCGAACGCCATGAGGATGAGGCCCCGAACCCGCGCCTGGATGTTCTCCGCCACGACCCCCCCGGTGTCCACGGTGCCCGTGAGGGCGGAGAGGATCGCCTCGTGGATGGGGGTGATCGGGACCTCCACCAGCTCAACCCCCAGGTTCCCGGCCACGGCCCGCGCCCCCTCCCCCGATTCCGGCGCGGTGTAGGGACCCGGGAGGAAGAGAGCGCGCACCCGGTCCCGCCCCAGCGCCGCGACGGCGAGGGAGAGGACCACCGCGGAATCGATCCCGCCCGAAACCCCGACGACCGCCCCTTTTAGCCCGTTCTTGCGGAAATAATCGCGGATCCCTAGCACAATGGCCCGATAGAGGTCGCCGATGCCCCCCTCGCGGGGTCCCTCCACGGGCCCGCCCGCCAGGTCGCAGACGAACAGGCCCTCCTCGAATCCGGGGGCGGTGAGGAGGAACTCCCCGTCGGGGCGGACCACGAACGAATGGCCGTCGAAGACGAGCTCGTCCTGACCGCCGACGAGGTTCACGTAGATCATGGGCACCCCGGCCCGGGCGGCCCACCGTCGCCCGAGTTCCCAACGGATCGAGGGCTTGCCCGCGAAATAAGGGGAAGCGGAGACGTTCACCAAGATATCGGCACCGGCGCGGATCTCCTCCTCGATCACCCCGCCCTCGTGCCAGAAATCCTCGCATACCGAGAGCCCCAACCGGAGCCCACGCCATTCGATGAGGGACACACGCCGGGCGGGGGCGAAGTACCGCTCCTCCTCGAACACGTCGAACGAGGGGAGCCGTCCCTTGGCCTGGAACCCGCGGATCTCCCCCTCGGCGAGGAGGTAGGCCACGTTGAACAGCGTCCTGCCCGAGCCGAACGCGCGGGCGGAGGGATCGGCACGGTTCGCCTCCCGCCGCCCCCCTTCGGCGATATGTCCGATGATCACCGCGATCCCCTCCGCCGCCGCCGCGATCTCGTCCAACGCTCCCCGGGCGGCGGCGATGAAGTCCGGCCGGAGGAGGAGGTCCCGGGGGGAGTACCCCAAGAGGAAGAGCTCCGGGAACACGATGAGGTCGGCCCCCCGCTCGCGGGCCGCGGCGATGGCCTCCCGCGCCTTCCGGGCGTTGCCGGCGATATCCCCGACGGTGGGGTCCAGTTGGGCGATGGCGATCCGCAGGCCCTCAGTCATCGTGCGCGGATTTTACCGGTTCCCGCGCGGGCAGGGCCCGGCGCATCCTGAGCCAACGGCCCCACGAACCCACCACCTCGAACCCCAGCTTCTCGTACCACTCCCTCGCCCTCTTGTTCCCCACCCCGACCCAGAGGGTGGCGGTGGGACAGCGCCGTTTCTCCCCCAGGGCGAAGGCGCGCTCCATGAGCCGCCGCCCGATGCCCCTCCCCCGCCAGCGCGGGGAGACCACGATCTCGTGGATCTCACACGTGGGCGCATCGTTGGGCCCCCGCCAACGCGGGTTACACGCGATGAACCCCACGATCTCGCCGTCCAGCTCGGCCACGTAGAAGCCCTCGGGACAGGTCGCGTAGAGCCACTCGAGGTAATCCAGGGTGTCGTCGGGCCCGTGCTCGGCGTATTCCTCCAGGCCCCGGTAGGCTTCGAGGTAGAGTGGCACGAGTTTCTCGAGCTCGTCCCTCCTCACATTGCGTATATGCAAGTTCGTTAGCCCATCTCTTCCGTCGCTACCCATGCGGGAACACCTCTCACGGGATCCTACCGCAAGCTCCCGGCCCCTTTCTAGGGCGGGGTTGTCGGGATGGACGGGGCGGCGTTATAATTTCTTTCGCGGATGGAAATAAATCGGGCGCGCAAGGGGAACAACGACCTCCTCCGTCATCACAACCGCGCCCTGATCGTGGACCTCCTCCGTCGCAAAGGCCCCCTCTCCCGGGCCGAGCTCTCGCGGTTGACCGGCCTCGCCCCCTCCGCCCTCTCGCGCCTATCCGCGGCCCTGATCTCCGAGGGACTGGTGCGGGAGCTGGGGAAGACCCCGTCCCCCACCGGCCGCCCGCCGATCCTCCTCGGGCTCAACCCCGAGTACGCATCCTCCGTCGGCGTGAAGATCGAGGCCCAGCGGGTCCTCGCCGCCCGGGTGGACCTGCTGGGCCGGGTACGGGAGGAGACCACGGTCCCGTTCGCCGACCGGTCGCCGGAAGCGGTCCTCCCCGCCCTGGAACGGGCGATCTCCCGGATGTTCCGGGGGAAGATCCTGGGCATCGGCATCGCCGTCTCCGGATTCGTGGATTCGGTGGCGGGGAGATGTCTCTTCTCCCCCATCCTCGACTGGCACGGGGTCGAGCTCGCCCGCCCCCTCACGGAGCGCTTCGGCGTCCCGGTCCACGTGGAGAACGACGTCAACGCCCTCACCCTGGCCGAGGCCCGCTACGGGGCGGGGCGGGGGATAACCGATTTCGTCTGCATCACGGTGGGAGAGGGTCTGGGGGCGGGGATCGTGATCGGGGGGAAG
>JAADIW010000063.1 GCA_013151115.1 Caldisericota bacterium | reverse complement strand
CACCACCAATATCATCGCGATGGCGGCCCCGTAACCATAGAGCTGATGTGAAAACGCGGTGTGATACGCGTAGAGGGACCAGACCTCGGACTTGTAAAACGGCCCCCCGTCGGTAACGAGCAAGATGTACTCGTACGATGCCAACAACGAAAGGGTTTGCCAAGACGTGACGAACATGAGTGGCCAACGCAGCAGCGGAATGATGATACGGCGCACGATCCCCCAATTGGAAGCTCCGTCCACCTGGGCCGCCATGATGTAATCACGGGGGATGGATTTCACGGCGGCGGAGAAGATTATCATCCCGAAGGAGGCCCCCACCATCCCGTTCACGATGATGACTACCCCCAGGGGATGTTGCATAGTCCAGTTGACCTTTTGGCCGATAAGCATGTTGAGTAGCCCGTATTCGGTGGGGTCCAGGACCCATAGCCAAAGGAGGGCGTAGACCACCGGGGGCGTCATACGGGGGAGGAGCCAAATCGCACGGAAGAGAAGGCCCACGTTTTCCGGCACGTAATAAGTGCTCAGGATCCCCAGCACCAACCCGAAACCCACGTTGATGGCCAATGTGGCGGCCACGTAAATCACCGTGTTGAGAAGGACCCTCGGTATTATGCGGTCGGTGAAGAAACGGTAATAGCTCTCCAGTCCCACGAAGTTCCAACGCATAGCGAAATCCATGTCCGTAAAGGCGAGTAACACGTTTAGGATCACGGGGATAAAGAAGAACAGGGTCACGAGAAAAGCGAACGGGAGCAAGAAGGGGATATGAGGGGGAATTCGCAACGGGACCGCACGTCTGCGCCGCCACGCGCGTTTAGGTTCCATACCGCGGAGGTGATTTTGGCCCAAAAATCGAAAAAATTAAAGGGGGAGGGCTATCCGAACCCTCCCCCGTAGGATCGGCCGTGTCCCCTCAGCCCTTGATGATGAGCTCGTCGCCCAGCTCCTTGGTGAGCTTATCCTCAAGCCAGGCCAGAGCCTCTTCGGGCTTCATCGCGCCGGTCTCCACCGCCTGTATGGCATCGTAGACGGCCCGATGGTACACGCTCCAACGGGCATGATTGGGCAGAGTGGTGGTGTAATCGAGCATGTAAGTCACGGCTTTGCCGAAGGTCCAGGCCTCGTATTCGGGGGCGTTAGTCTTGCGGATGGTGAGGTGTCCAGAACCGATGGCGTGCTTGGCAACGAGCTCGGGCTTAGAGGTGAGGGCGATGAGCCTGAAGGCGAGCTCGGGATCGGCGGCCTGGGTGGTCACGACATACACGAAGGGGTGCGATTGCGTCACCGGCTTACCGCCTTTCTCGGCCGCCGGTACCAACATGAAGCCGAGGTTCTCCCACTCGTACTCTTCGGGGAGGGCGCCGAGCTCGCTGTGGTAAGCCACACGCTGCCACTCGGCCCAGTGCCACGTGCCGCCGAACCAGAAGAGGACCTTTCCTTCGACCACGGCCTTGTGGATGGAGCGCCAGCTGGTCTGCGTCATGGCGGCGGGGGTGACGCCCTCCTTGACGAGCCTGTAATGGAACTCGAGGTTCTTGAGGATGGCGGGTTTATCGAGCACCAGCTTCCCGGTCTCGGGATCCTGCAGGATCCCCCCGAAGGCCGCCGTGATCATATGGAAGTAGCCGCCGGGGGAAGGACGATGGTAGATACCCCACTCCACGAGGCCCTTTTCCACGGCCTCCTTGGCGACGGCGATCATGTCGTCCAAGGTGAATTCGCCCTTCAATACCTTCTCGGGCAGTGCCTCGATCTCCTCCTCGGACCAGCCGAGCTTCCGCAACACGTCTTTGCGGAAGTAAACGGGGCGGGCCTCGGTGTCCTGGGGGAAGCCGTAGATCTTGCCGCGGAACTTGCAGGCCTCGATGAGGGCGGGATAGATGTCCCCGAGCTCGTATTTGTCCCAATACTTCTCGTAGTACTCATCCAAGGGGACGATGAGGCCGGCGGCGGCCAACTCGCCGATCACCTCGTGCCCTACCGTGAAGATCCATGGGGCCTGCCCGGCCTCGAACGCGAGGCGGAAACGGCGCATGTAAGCGGCCCAATCCTCCACATGGGTGTACTGACAGGTCGGCTCGATCTTGGTGACCGGCGCCCCCTCGGCCTTAAGCTCCTGCTCGAGATACGAGGCCGCGGCGACCAGGTTAGTGCAGCGGGTGGCATCGACGGGCGAACCGGAGGCCCAGGCGGTGATCTCGATGTATTCGGCCCCCGTTCCCACAACACCGAGGAACATCAGGATAAGCAAGCCGAGCATCCACTTGCGCATAAACACTCCCCCCTTTTTTATTTCGGATGTTTTTTGTCCCGCGAGTCTCCTGCCGCTATCACCTCCCGACCGTGTAAGAGCATTAAATATTTTATCGTTTCCACGATGTTTAGTCAACGGCAACCCTTTCTGCAAGGGGCAAATTGGACGGCGGCGCGGTTTTGCAAACGGTGACAACTAGCCCCGGCGGGCGAACTCCACCACCTCCGCCGCCGGGGCCCGCGCGAGCCCGATCACCTTGTCCCCGCCCCCGTAATAGACGAGGAATTCCCCATCCCGCTCCACCGCCCCACAGACGAACACCACGTGCGGGATGTCCCCCTCCCGTTCCCATTCCTCCCGGGGTTCGAGCACGTATTCCAGCGGGCGGGAGACGAGCGTCGCGGGGTCGTCCAGGTCGAAAAGCGCCACCCCGATTCGATACGTACGGGCTTTGTCCACACCGTGATAGAAGAGGAGCCACCCCTCATCGGTCTTCACCGGCGGGGCCCCCGCCCCGATCTTCACCGCGTCCCAGCACCCCGGGCGTGGGTACATCACCTTCTTATGGCCGTACCAGTGCACGAGGTCGTCGGAATAGGCGATCCAGATATCCGGGACGATGCGATGGAACATCACGTACTTCCCCCTCACCCTCTCGGGGAAGATGACGGCGTCCTTGTCCTCGAATTCCGGGAGGATCACGCCGTGGCGCACGAACTCCCGGAAATCGGCGGTGGAGGCGAGCCCCACCCGGTTCCCTCCCCCGGAGAACGCCCGCGCCGAGAGGGCGGTGTATGTGATGTAGAAGCGGCCCTCCAGCGGGGTGATACGGGGATCCTCGCAGCCGAACCGCTCGTAGGGCTCCTCCGGGGAGAAAACGGGCTCCGGGAAACGTTCGAAATGGACGCCGTCCTCGCTCACCGCGAGCCCGAGGCGGGAGATGTAGCGCTCGTATTCGCCCACCGCCCGGTAGAGCATGTACACCCTGCCCCCGCACTCCACCGCCCCGGGGTTGAACACGGCCTTCGCCTCCCAGGGGACATCCGGGCGGGGGGTGAGGATCGGGTTCTCCGGCACACGTTCCAGAAGCCCCATGGCCGCCACGGAAGTTTACCGGGGACCCCGGGACGAAGCACGATGCCCCCTTGAGCCAAGGGATCCAGAGGATACACTGAAAAAAGTCGCCATGGCGGAGAAGCAGCGGTACCTCTGGGACGAAGGGGGCGAAGATCAAAGCGTGGATATCCTCGGGCTCTACCTCGCCGAGGTGGCCCGGATCCCGCCCCTCTCCCCGGAGGAGGAGAGGGAACTCGCCCGCCGCATGCGGGCGGGAGACGTCGAGGCGCGCAACCGTCTGATCCTGGCACACCTGCGGCTCGTCGTCTCCATCGCCCGGGAATACGGGGATACCGGCCTCGACCTCCTGGACCTGATACAGGAGGGGAACATCGGGCTCCTCGAGGCGGCGGCGCGGTTCGACCCCGAAAAGGGGTACCGCTTCTCCACCTACGCGCGCTGGTGGATCCGCCAGGCGATCGGGGCGGCCATCGAACGCCAGTCCCAGCTCATCCGCATCCCGGCGTACCTGTTCCGGGCCCTGGTCCGCTGGGCGAAGCTCAAGGCGAGCTTCGGCGACGACGGCGTCGCCGAGACCGTGGATACCATTTCATACCCCGGCCTCACGGTGGAACGCCTGCGGGAGCTCGAACGCACCATCGGGGAGGTGATCTCCCTGGACATGCCCGTGGGGGCGGACGGGGAGGAGACGCTGGATGACCTCGTGGCCGACGAGGAGATGCCCACCACGGAGAAGCTTGCCCTCCAGGAGCTGATGCGGGAGGAGCTCCTCGAGCTCGTGTCCCAGCTCCCTCCCAAGGAGGCCCTGGTGGTACGCCTCCGCTACGGCCTCGAGGGCGCCAAGCCCCAGAGCCTGGCCGAGGTGGCCCGCGTGTTGGGGGTCTCCCGCGAGCGCGTGCGCCAGCTCGAGAAACAGGCCCTCAAGCGCCTCAAGGCCTGGACCTCCGAGGCCCTCGAGTACTACCGCAGGCTCGTGGGCACGTGACCGCCGCCGTATCCTCGACCGACGGCCGGACCGCGGCGCCCCGTGCGCGCTTTCGCCTCCGCCCTCGCCCGTGGCGCGTTCGTCGGACGTGTCCCGACGGGGCCCGCCCATGTGGGCAACGGGAGGAGCCGCGCGGCGTCTATCCCGTTCCGGCACCTCCCGCGGGATGTACCGGGAGAGGAATGAATCGGAGGAGCCGGTTGAGGTCAGAGGTCGTCCTCGCCATCGCCCTCCTCGTCCCGGTCGCCGGGGCGGGCGCCCCGCGCTCGTTCCTCTACCAGCTCCAGGACGTCCACATCCCCACGGTCCTCGCCTCGGGATTCGGGCTCGTGGTCATGGATTACTCCCGCGACGGGAGCGACGCCGGGCGCTTCCGGCGGTGGGAGATCGGGCGCCTGGCGAAGCGCGGAATCACCGCGCTCGCCTACCTCTCCATCGGGGAGGCCGAGGATTATCGCTTCTACTGGGATCGTTCATGGGATGCGGACCGCGACGGCACCCCCGATCCGGGCGCTCCCGGCTGGCTCGGACACGCGAACCCGGGTTGGCCCGGAAATTACAAGGTCCGCTACTGGGATCCCGGATGGCAGGCGATCGTCCTCTCGTACCTGGACCGGATCCTTTCCCAGGGATTCTCCGGTGTCTACCTGGATACCGTGGATTCGTTTGAGTACTGGGCCGACCCCCACAACCCCGAAGGAGAGGTGCTCCCGGTCGGCGTGGCGGCGCGACGGATGATCTCCCTCCTCCTGAGGATCATCGACTACGCCCGCGAGCGCGTGCCCGGCTTCATGGTGGTGCCCCAGAACGCCGAGTGGATCCTGGACTTCGACGGCGACGGGCGCCTGTTCGCCGCCGTCTCCGGCTGGGGGGCCGAGGATCTCTTCTTCCGGGGAACCGAGCCCACCGTCCGGGAATGGCGCGCGGAACGGTTGCCCTACCTCGATCGCCTGGTCGCGGCGGGAAAGCTCGTCCTCTCGGTGGACTACGTGGACGATGGGAGCGGCTATAACGGCGCGAACCTGGAACGCATCGCGAGTTACGTGGCCGAGGCCCGGGCGCGGGGGTACGCGGCCTATGCGGCGCGGGCGGACCGGGCCTTGGACGAGATCGTGATCGTCCCCGGGATCCAACCCTGACCCCGCGGGGTCGGCTCTATATGTAGTGGAGCTCGAGATCCCTAGCGGAGCGGATCGCGCGGCCCGCCCGTAACACCGCCACGGTCCTCTCCGTGCCCCCGTACGCCAGGGAGGTGAAGATGGTGAGGCACCTGTCCCCGAACAGGTAAAGCGGGGCGAAGGGTTGGTGGGAGCGGACGAGGGCCTTGAGGGCCAACCGTGCGATCATCTCCTCGAAGTAATCCCGTCCGAAAGCGGGACGCCCGAAGGTACCGGGGTCCACCACGTATCCGGGGGCGTCCACCCAATCCCCCCACGTGATCTTGCGCCAGTCGAACGAACCGAGTTCGATCCCCGCGATATCATCCACCCGCTCCACGTCCGGGAACGCCCCGTGCAGGGCCAACACCCCGGCCGGGTGGTACGCGGCGAACGGGAGCGCCAGCAGGGCCTCGGCGTAATCCCGGACTTCCCCCGGCGCCAATCGCCTCCAGAAGTCAGCGGGGGTGAAGGGCTCCAATGTCCACGCCTCGTGGTTACCCATGAGTAGATACACCCTTTCGGGGTACTCCACCTTCGTGCGCAGGAGGAGTTCGATGTTCCCCGCGGAATCGGGGCCCCGGTCCACGTAGTCCCCCAGGAAGACGATCACGTGATCGGGCCGCAGGAACCGCGAGATCACGAATTCCGAGGCCTCCCGATCCCCGTGGGTATCGCCCACGAAGACGGCGGTTTTGTCGGCGGGCAAGCGGATGAGGCGCCCCTCCTCCCGGAAGAGCGCCGCCGCCCGCGAGAGGAGGGCCTTGTCCATCGCCCCGCCCTCAGAAGTCCAGTTTCCAGCTGAAGGAGAACAGCGGGCTCGTCTCCCAGCGGAACCCGAACGTGAACCCGGGGAAGAGCGGGAAGGTGAGCTCGGCGCCCACGCGGGTGATCCCCATGAAGCTCCCGGATTCCTGGAAGAAGATGAACCCCTTGAACTGATAACGCCCCCCACAACAGGCCGTGCCGCAGACCCCCACCTCGAGGTATTCGTACTCGTCTCCCTGGAAGATATCCTCCCCGAGGATCTCCTCCACGGCCTCCACATCGAAGGCGGTAAGGAATTTGGCATAGCTACAGTCCCCGAACTCACAGCGCAACTCGAACCCGTAGAGGTACAGGCCGGTGATGGTGAACCCCCCGGCGAAGGCGGGCTCGGCATATATCACCACGCACGGCTTCCAGATGACCCCGTCGAAATCCAGGGACACGGTCTTGTGGGTGGGGGTGAAGTGGATGGTGATGTCGAAATCGAGACCGCAGCAGAACTTGAGCGCGTCCTCAAGCGTTATCTTCAGGTATTCGAAGCCGCGGCACTTGGTGAAGGAGAGCTCGGCGCTCATGCCGATGCCGCAGCACGGCTGGAAATCGCTCAGCGACACCGTGGCCTTCACGAACTGGATCCCGGTGCCCACGTCGTCGAACATGAAGCTCGCCTTGAAGGGGGGGAATTCCGCCGCGAAGGTGTACCGCATGTAGTGCGGCACCCAGAGCTTGAATACCAGGTCATCCGTTTGGGGGAGGGGGATATCGAACGCCGCCGCGCCGAGTTCCACCGCCCGGGCCGTGGCCAGGTTCTCGAGGTAGGTCCTGGCCGCGGGGGTGTAATCGCTCAGGTCGGGGAGGACCTCGAACGGCCCCTCCACCGTCTCCCGCTTGAGCAGGTCGGTCTTCGCGGCGTCGGCGTAATAGGAAATGGTCACCCGCGGCACGTCGACCTCACGGTCCCGCGAGACCAGCACGTACCGCACGTTGGGGGAACAGGTGGTTGACCAGTTTTGGCCGAAGTCCCCGTAGGGGAACTCGAGGACGTGTTCGAGGAAGTGCTCCAGCTTGAAGGAGAAATCCGCCCCGGCGAGGGAGATGCCGAACTGTAAGTAGGCCCAGCGGTAAATGGGCCCCAGGATCTTCCACTCCACCGCGGGGGGATCGGCGGGGGGGCTCGCGGGATCGCCGGCGATGGTGTAGGGAGTGGACTTGAGCACCACATCTATCGGGGAGATCAGGGCCTCGCCCGCGAGGCTGAGGAGCCCCACCTGACCCTCGATCCCGAGGCGCTCTTCCGTGAATCCCCGGACGCCGTCGAACACCGACGTGGTGGAGAGGGTGATGTCCTGAGTCGTGATCCCCAACCTCAACTTGATGTAGCTGAGCTCGATGTCCGGGATCACGTCCACGTGGGCCTCCCACGAGCCCGTGAGTCGCGTGGCCGCGCACGCGAGCGATACGGCGCAGACAAGGAAAACCCCCACCGGGATTCTTCTCATTCCCTCCTCCTTCGGGGCTATTCTCGGCGGGCAGGGGGATCGTGGGAAAGGCAGCGTACTCGTGGGGTGCCCCTCTTGGTCTCCGGCCCGAAGGAAGCGTGACCGTGATCTACATCACGCTCACCGCGTGCCCCCGCATCCCGGGACAGCCCGCACATGAGGCCCGCTTATACCGCGGGATCCTCGCTGCCCTGGAGTTCCGCCCGAGGTCTCCGGGGACCGTCAAATATCCGAACGTGACCGTGAACCTGAAGCTTCCATGTCTTCGGCCCACATCGCCCGCACCGTCCGACGCACGGCGCTCCCTTTCCCGCTCCCGCTGTCGTTTAAGTCACGAGTCACGACACCAGTCGCCGGGCGATCTCCCGGTGGCGGGGGACGTGATCGTAGAGCTTCTCATTCACCAGGCGCCCGTCCCGGACCAGGATCTCCCCGTTGACCATCACCGTGTCCGCGTACTGGGCACCGCAGTGGAGGAGCCCGGCCACCGGGTCCGCCGCCCCGGAGAACTCCAGCGCGGAGATGTCCCACAGGGAGAGGTCGGCGCACTTGCCGGGCTCCAAGGAGCCTATCTCATCCTCCCGGTGTAGGACCCGAGCCCCGCCCACGGTGGCGATCTCCAGGGCCCTGCGGGCGGGCATGGCCTCGGCCCCGTACCGCACCCGGGCGGCCAACATCGCCTGGCGTGCCTCCCGGATCATGTTGGAGTGGTCGTTGGAGGCCGAGCCGTCCACGGCCAACCCCACCCTCACCCCGGCATCGAGCATCTCCACCACCGGCGCGATCCCCGAGCCGAGGAGCATGTTGGAGGAGGGGCAGTGGGCCATCCCCACGCCGGCCCGGGCGAGCCTCTCGATATCGGCGGGGGTCACGTGCACCAGGTGGGCCAGCCACACGTCCCCCTCCAGCCACCCCAGCTCCTCCAGGTACTCCACCGGCCGCATCCCGAACCTCTGCCGGCAGAATTCCTCCTCGTCCAGGGTCTCGGCGAGGTGGGTGTGGAGGAGGACGCCGTGTTCCCGGGCGAGCTCGGCCGTACGGCGCATGAGATCCGGGGTCACCGAGAACGGGGAGCAGGGGGCGAGGGCGATCCGGGTCATGGCCCCGAACGAGGGGTCGTGGTACTCCCGGATCAGGCGTTCCGAGTCGGCCAGGATCTCCTCCTCGGTCTGGACCACGTCCCCCGGCGGTAGACCCCCGTCCTCCCGGGAGAGGGACATGGAGCCCCGGGTGGGGTGGAACCGGATCCCCAACTCCTGGGCGGCCTCGATCTCCACGTCGATGAGCCGTTCCCTGCCCCGCGGGAAGAGGTAGAGGTGGTCGGTGGTGGTGGTGCAGCCGGAGAGGAGGAGCTCCATCCCGCCGACGATGGTGGAGACGTACACCGCCTCCTCATCGATCCCCCGCCAGCGCTCGTAGAGGAACACCAGCCAGTCGAACAGCTTCTTGTCGGCGGCCCCGGGGACGGCCCGGAACAGGGTCTGGTAGAGGTGGTGGTGGGTGTTGACCATGCCGGGGATCATCACCCGGTCCCGGCCGTCGATCACCTCGTCGAACGGCCCCGATGGGGGGTCTCCCTCCCCCAGGGCGGCGATGCGGTTCCCCTCCACCAGGAGCCAGGCGTTGCGGAGCTCCCGCCCCTCACGGTCGAAGGTGACGATCACGTCCACGTCCCTGAACAGCGTCCGTCTCATCCCGGCCTCCTTCGGGCCCAAGGGTAAGGGGGAACCCCGGGGGACGCTACCCGTGTGGGACACGTCCGCCGCCCGTGGCGAGGGGCCCCCTCAACCCCCGCACGTGTCCCCCGGCATCGCCCGGCGACATCCGGCCAGGAAGTGTTCGGGCCAAGGGGGACCGGGGTAGGGGGGACACAGATCGGCCTCGGCGTTCGCGATGACGAGGTTCCCGTCCCCGGAGATGGTCCCGGAGGGGACGCCGGCCGTGCCACACCCCTCCGGCCCGATCACGACCCCCCAGCGGTTTCCGAGCACGGTGCAGTCGACGAGGGAGAGTTCAACATCCGGTCCCAGACGGATACCGGCGCCGTAATT
>JAADIW010000040.1 GCA_013151115.1 Caldisericota bacterium | reverse complement strand
GGATCTCCCCCCGGTCCTCGCTGAGCTCCGGGGGGATCCAGGCGAGCCCCAGTACGCGGTAGACCTCCTCCTCGGTGCGGCCGGCGACCTTCTTCTGCCCCTTGAAGACCCCGTACTCGTTGAGCTTGAACCCCCGGGAGATCGCCCTCTCCCGGAGGCGGATGTTATGGGCCTGGGAGCCGGTGAAATACTGCAACGCCGCACCGAACGAATCCTCGGGCACGATGCGGAGGTCCACCTGGAGGCCGTCACCGAGCCTCACCGAGGTCTTCTTCGGCCCCTTCGCCAGAACCTCTTCCACATCAGGGAGGCCGGCGAAGAGTTCCGATGCCTCCTCCGGGCGATCGGAGATGCCCAGGATGTCGATGTCGCCGATCGTCTCCTTCCCCCGTCGCACCGAGCCGGCGATCTCCACCGCGCTGAAGAGGCCGCTGGCGCGGAGCTTCTCCCGGATGTTCTCCGCCAAGGGGAGTGCGATCCCGAGCAAGACCCGCTTCTCGGTCTTGCGCGCCTCGGCCAGGCCCCGGAGGATCTTCTCCTCCACTTTCGGCCCGAGGCCGGGGACAGTGCGGATCCGGTGTTCCCGGGCCGCCCGCTCGAGGTCGTCCAGGTTCCTCACGCCAAGGTGTTCGTAGAGGAGCTTGGCGATCTTGGGGCCTACGCCCTCGACCTGGGTGAGGGAGTGGAGGTCGATGGGGAGCTTCCTCTTCAACTCTTCGTGGTAACGCAGCCTCCCGGTGTTGACGATCTCCTCGATCTTCTCGGCGATGGACTTCCCCACCCCTGGGAGCTCGGTCACCCGACCCTCGCGCACGAGGTCCTCGATGGGGATGGGGCAGGACTCCACCGCCTGGGCGGCGCGGCGGTAGGCCCGGGGCTTGAACTCCACCCCCTCGAGCTCGAGGAGGTCCGCGACCTCGTAGAGGATCTGAGCGACCTTGCGGTTCTGCATCTCCTATCCGCTCCCGTATAGCTCGGCGAACCTCCGGAAGGAGCGATCGTAGGTGCGTTCCACCTCCGGCGGGAAGCAACAGGCGGGGAGCTCGCCATGCGCGAGGTGGTAGTGCAGACACTCGCAACAGATCCCCTTCCGGGGGCAGTTCGGCCAGGTGCACGGGCACCGGTCGAGGTTCCGCGCCTTGTTCACGCATTCCGCCATGGATACCTCCCTCCGCGGGCGTGGTCTGCGCTTGGGTATAATGCGCAAGCCATGGATAGAAGACAAGAGATCTTGAAAAAGATCGCCCGGGACACCGCCGGTCTGCGCCCCCACTACGAGCGCTACTCCCTCCTAGCCGTGACCGATACCATCCTCGACCTCCTCGGCGCGGAGCATTACGACACCTCCCTGAAGGACGAGCTAGCGCTCGCGCCGACGGAGAGGGTGGTTAGCTTCATCGTCGACGGCCTGGGGTATCTCAAGCTGGAGGAACTGCGGGCCAGTGGGGCCGTGGATATCTCCCCCTTCGCCGAACGGGGCGCGTACATCCCCCTCACCTCGGTATTCCCCCCCACGACGACCACGGCCCTCGCGAGCCTCTCGACCGGCGCGAGCCCCATCGTGCATGGGGTCCTGGGGTACAAGCTCTTCCTCCAGGAGGTGGGGGCGGTGGTCAACATGATCAAGCTCGCCACCCCGGGAGCCCCGAGCGACTCCATCAAAAACGTGGGCGTGGACCTGGAGAAGTTCGTCACGGTACCGACCATCTACGAGCTCCTGGCCCAGGCCGGGGCGAAGGTGGTCCTCTTCCTCCCCAAGTACATCGTGAACTCCGGTCTCTCGGGGATCCTCTATCGCGGGGTAGCGGAGATCGTGCCGTTCATCGGCCTCTCCGATCTGTTCGTGCTCCTCCGCCAGGTCCTCTCCCGGGAGGGGAAGATGCTGCTCGGGGTCTACTGGCCCGTCACCGACACTCTGGCCCACATCTACGGCCCCGGATCCCCCGCCTTCGCCAGGGAGGTCTCCGCCTTCTTCCGGGCGCTGCGGGAGGATTTCCTCGAGTCGGTCCGGGATGTGACCGTCCTCGTCACCGCGGACCACGGGTTCGTGGAGGTCGACCCCCAACGGGACCTCATCGACTGCAGCAAGATCCCGGAGCTACGGGGGGCGCTGCTCTTCAAGCCGGTGGGGGACCTGCGGGCGGGATATTTCTTCGTGCGCAAGGGCCGGGAAGGGGCGGTACGCGCCTATCTCGAGCGCGAATATCCGGGGGAGTTCGTGGTGATGACGGCCGAGGAAGCGATCGCGCGGAGGCTATGGGGGCTCGAGGCCCCGGCCGACCACATCCGGGCCCGGGTGGGGGACATCGTGGCCCTGGCCCGGGGCCGGAAGCTCTTCTTCTGGCCGGAGGGGGAGGAGTTCAAGCTACGGGGGATGCACGGCGGTCTAACGGAGAACGAGCTCCTCGTCCCCCTCCTCGCGATCGCGCTATGAGAGGGGGGAGGCATGGCGGTGGTGAAGCGAATTTCCGCGGTAGAGGCCCGGGATATCTCCGACGGCGTGGAAGCTGTAAACGTGCTGAAGCAGCTCCTCATCGGCCCTGAGGATGGGGCGCCCACGTTCGCCGTGCGCCTCTTCACGCTGGGCCCCGGGGGGCACACGCCCAAGCATTCCCATCCGTTCGAGCACGGGGTGGTCGTCTTGGAGGGGAAGGGGGAACTCTGGACCGTGACCGCAACCCACCCCCTGGAGCCCGGGACGGTGGTTCTGGTGGCCCCGGATGAAGCACACCAATTCCGCAACACCGGCTCCGGGCCCTTCAGGTTCATCTGCATCGTGCCGGCGCACGTGGAGGGGTGAGCCAAGGGCATGGGCGAGCGGGTCCTCGTGGGGATGTCGGGGGGCGTGGACTCCACCGTCTGTGCCTATCTACTCCTGGAACGCGGCTATGAGGTCCATGGGATCACCCTCTGGCTTTGGGATCCCGAGGGGCCGTATGAGAACCAGTGTTGTTCCGTGGACGCCGCGGCGCTCGCCGCCAAGGAGCTCGGCATCCCCCACGAGACCGTCCAGGCCCACGAGGAGTTCCGTCGGCTGGTGATCGAGCCCACCCTGCGGGCCTATCGGGAGGGGAGGACGCCAAATCCCTGCACCTTCTGCAACCGGGAGGTCAGGTTCGCTCTGCTGTTGCGGGAGGCGGAGAAGCGGGGCATCCCCTATATCGCCACCGGTCACCACGCCCGCATCCGCGGGGGAAACGGAACCTGGCTCCTCCTCCGGGGCAGGGACCCCGCGAAGGACCAGTCCTACTTCCTCTACTCCCTCACGCAGGGGGAGCTCTCCCGCGCCCTCTTCCCCATCGGGGAGATGACGAAGGAGGAGGTGAAGCGGATCGCGAGGGAGCGGGATTTCACCGCGGCCTACCTCCACGAATCCCAGGACCTCTGCTTCGCTCCCGAGGGCATCGGCGCCCTGATCCCGGATGCCCCGCCCGGTCCTATCTTGGACCTGGAGGGGAACGTCATCGGGACCCATCGGGGCCTCCCCCACTACACCGTGGGCCAGCGACGGGGCCTGGGGGTATCCACCGGGGAGCCGCTGTACGTCGTGGCCCTTGATCCCGAGCGGAACGCAGTGGTGGTGGGACCCGAGCCCGCCCTCCACGCTGGGGGCCTCGTGGCCCGGGAGCTCACGTGGATCGCCGGCGAACCACCGGGAACACGGTTCTCCTGTGAGGTCCAGATCCGCTACCGGGCCGCCCCGGTCCGTTGTGAGGTCGCCCTGGAGGGGGGCAAAGCCCGGGTGGTGTTCGAACGTCCTCAGCGGGCGGTGACGCCGGGGCAGGCGGCGGTCTTCTACCGTGGCGAGGTGGTCCTCGGCGGCGGCGTGATCGAGGCCCCGGAGCGCCCCCACTGGCTGTAAATATCATCGCTCCTGAGCCGAACGGTCCGGAGCTTCCCGCGGACGCCCTTGAGGGACTTCTCCCCAAGCGTTACATTGGGATAAGTTGAGGGCGAAAAAGGTTCTTCGACCTTATTTATTCATCCTGCCGGCCTTCATCTTCCTGGGCCTGTTCACATATTGGCCGGTGTTCAAGTCGGTTTACTACAGCTTTTTCCGCTGGAACCTCTTCACCCCCCGCCGGGTCTTCGTCGGCCTCGACCTCTACCGCGAGGTGTTCCAAGATCCCCTCACTTGGAAGGTGCTCAAGAACACCTTCCAGCTCGGGTTGGAGACGATCGTGCCCAGCATCATCATCGGCATGGCGCTCGCCCTCCTCCTCAACCGGGCGTTACGGGGGATCTCCCTGTTCCGGTTGGCCGTTTACTATCCCTCGGTCCTCCCCACGGTGGCGCTGGGGGCCATTTGGGTCTTCCTCTTCATCCCGGGTTACGGGCTGGTGCCATATTACCTGGAAAAGTTGGGGTTCGGGCAGGTCCGGTTCTTGGAGGACCCCCGTCTGGCGTTACATGCCATCGCGTTCGTCACCGTTTGGAAACAAGCGGGCTATTTCATGATCTTCTTCCTGGCGGGGCTACAGAACATACCCCCTTATCTCTACGAGGCGGCCCTGATCGAGGGAGCCGGTGCGTTTCAACGTTTCCGGTACATCACATTTCCCCTTTTGAAGCCGATATCCCTTTTCGTGGTTGTGATGGCCCTCATCGGATCGGTACAGTGGGTCGATCAAGTGTTCATCATGACCCAGGACGCGGGCCCCTTTAACTCCACCAATATCCTCCTCTTTTACATCTACCAGACGGCCTTCCAGTACTGGGACCTGGGGAAGGCCTCCGTCCTCACGGTGATACAAGTCTCGATCCTCATCTCCGGTACGCTCCTGGCCTTCCGGGTCTTCGAGAGGGGCATCTACTATGAACGCGCATAGGAAAAGAGGGGCGATCGCGGACCTGGGGCGCATCATGCTCATCCTCGCCGTCATCTCCATCTGGGTGGTGCCCCTCTGGTGGACGGTGATCACCGCCATCCGCCCCGTCTCCGAGACCCTCAGTCTCACGCCACAGTGGATCACTCGCCGGCCCACGTGGGAGAACTTCGCCCGGGCGTTCGAGCTGGCCCCCTGGGGACGGTACTACCTGAACACCTTCCAGGTCGTCATAGGGACCTTCCTCATCCAGATGGTGACCATCATCCCCGCGGCCTATGCCTTCGCCAGGCTGAGGTTCCCGGGAAGGGATCTGCTCTTCTACGTGCTCCTCGTCCAGCTCATGCTCCCCGCGGCCGCCTTGATCTTCCCCAACTACACCACCATCAAAACCCTGGGCCTTGTGGACACCAAGATCGCCCTCATGCTCCCCTATGCCGCCTCGGCGTTCGGCACTTTTCTCCTGCGGCAAGCCTTCCGCACCGTGCCCCAGGAATTGGAGGACGCGGCCTTGATAGATGGATGCAATTGGCTCGGTCTGGTCCGACATGTCTACCTACCCCTGATAAAACCCGTGTTCATCGCCTTCGCCCTGAACTCCATCATTTACCACTGGAACGAGTTCCTCTGGCCCTTGGTGGTGATAAACTCCCCGGGCAAGCGCACCCTCACCCTGGGACTGGCCATGGCGTTCAAGTCCCAGGAGACGGGGTTCGACTGGCCCCTGATGACCGCGACCCTCCTCATCGTCATCGCCCCGCTGCTCATGCTCTTCGTGGTCTTCCAACGGTGGTTCATCCGTATCTACGCCCAGTCAGGAATAAAAGGGTAAGGAGGTGATGCCCACGGGGAGCAGCGTTTTCGGTCGAATAAAGGGAACATAACACAAGGAGGTGGAAAGATGCGCAGGTACTTGGCGGTGTTTGTTTTCATCCTCGGGGTGAGTGTGGGGCTCGTGGCCGAACCGGTGAAGCTCACCTTCTACTATCCCGTGTCGGTAGCCGGCCCGCTGGCAAAGGTTATCGAGGCCATGGTGGCGGAGTTCAACGCGGCACACCCGGATATCCAGGTGACCCCCGTTTTCGCCGGCGGGTACAACGACACCTTGCTCAAGGTCCAGGCCGCCATCCTCGGCGGGACCCCACCGGACGTGGCGATCCTCCTCTCCACCGACCTCTTCACCCTCAAGGCCATCGATGCCATCGTTCCCCTGGACGATTTCATCGCCGACGACGCGGATGGCCAGGAATACATCGATGACTTCTTCCCCGCCCTGATGGCGAACTCCCTCCTCGAGGGCAAGATCTGGTCCATTCCCTTCCAGCGCAGCACGCCTATCCTCTATTACAACAAGGACCTTTTCCGGGAGGTCGGGCTCGATCCCGATAAGCCGCCGACTACGTGGGACGAGCTCGTGGAGTACGGGCTCATGCTCACCCAACGCGCCCCCGATGGCTCGGTCACCCGCTGGGGGCTCGAGGTCCCATTCAGCGGGGGGTTCATCTGGAACTTCGAGGCCTTCATCTACCAAACGGGCTGCCCCGGCTGCAACGAGGTGAAGATCGTGAGCGACGACGGCACCGAGGTTTACTTCACCAGCCAGCACGTCCTGACCGCGCTTCGGTTCTTCCGCGATCTCTCCGTCTATTACAAGATCATGCCCAACGGCTATATCAACTGGGGCACGGTACCCTCCGATTTCCTCGCCGGACGGGCGGCGATGATCTACCACTCCACCGGCAGCCTCACCCACATCCGCAACAACGCCTCGTTCGAGTTCGGGGTGGCGTTCATGCCCGGCCTTAGCTGTTACGGCACCCCCACGGGCGGCGGTAACTTCTACATCTTCAAGGGCATCCCCGAGGACCACCGGAAGGCCGCCTGGACCTTCGTGCGTTGGATGACATCACCGGAGAAGGTGGCCGAGTGGTCGATAAAATCGGGCTACATCGCGGTACGGCGTTCCGCATATGACACCGAACTCATGAGCGCCTTCACCGCCGAACATCCGGAGTATCTCGTGGCCCGGGATCAGCTGGCGTACGCCCACAAGGAATTCGCGTGCTATAACCGTGCCAAGGTCACGAAGATCCTTTTCGACCAGCTCGCCCGCGCCATCCTCGGCGAGGCCTCTCCCGAGGAAGCCCTTGAGGAAGCACAGCGCCAGGCCAACGCCGAGCTCGAACCGTTCAGGAAATAGCCCCGCGGGTGGACACCGGCCGGGGGCGGGGCCCGAAGCTGGGCCCTGCCCCCACGTTTCGGTTTGGGATCGGCGTGGGATTCCATTAGACTGGCGGGACGAAAGGGGGTAGGAGAAGATGGGCAAAATCGCGATGCCGTTGGTCATCATTCTGGGCGCGCTTGCCCTGTTTACCCCGGTCGCGGCCGCCCAGGAGGGGCCACGGGATCCCGTGGTCTACGGGCTCGCCTCGTTCCTCATCCCGGGGCTGGGACAGTACCTGAACGGAGAGCCGGACAAGGCATTGGTGCACTTCCTCGTAGCGGTGGCCATCCCCACCGTGGGCTACTATATGGCCGTCATCACCCTGAACCCCTTCCTGGCCTATGTGACCCCGCTCGCCCAGTTGGGGTGGTCGATCTACTCCGCCTTAGATGCTTACAACGTGGCGAAGGAATACAACCGAGCGCACGGCTTCTCTCTGTTGGAGTTCGAATTCCGGCTGGGGAGCTGAAACGCCCCTCTGACCTCAGAGCTCGACGTCCAGCGCGGACAGCACCCGCCCGATGGGGGTGAAGACCGTGGCCTCTTCAGAGCCGGCGAAGAGGAGCCCCACGACTTCCTTGGTCCCGGGGAGGACCACGGCCGAGCCCGAATCGCCCCCGGCGGAGAATCCCGGCGTCGTGACCACGCATTGACCCACGAACCGTACCCGCGCGAGCCCGTATAGGACATCGATGGTCGCCTCCACCACGCCGATCTCGCCCCGGGTGAGCCCGGTGGTACGGCCCGATTTGACCACCTCCGCCCGGAGCTCGGGCTCCGTCCACCCGGCGGGTTCCCCCACCTCCAGGATCTCCGGGGACACCAGTTCCCTGGAGAACGGCCGCGCCAGGGCCGCGTCCATCGCGTTCTCCCCTGCGAAATCGAGCCTCACGTAGTCGGCCAACTCCGCGATCCCGTCCTCGGGGACGCGCCCCCCGTCGCCGGGGCCCGGCTGGAGGATGTAGTCGCCCCTCACCCCGAGGTTCGTCGCCGCGAGGACGTGGTTGTTGGAGAGGATGAAGGTCCGGTCGCCGCGCCGGACAAGGCACCCCAACGTGCCCGCGGTGGAACGGACGTGCCCCACCGAACAGCCGCCGGGGGCCGGGCGCATCCTCCCCCGCCGCCCGGCCGTGGCGGGCGCGGGCACCCGCACCACGCCCACCTCCACCACGTCGGTGCGCGCCCCTTCCAGCTCGGGGGGGACGCGATCC
>JAADIW010000120.1 GCA_013151115.1 Caldisericota bacterium | reverse complement strand
CCGGCGGGTGCGCCTGACGCCCGCCCAGGAGGAGGCGGTGGAGGCGGTGATCGCCGGGATCGGCCGGGGCCGGAAATACCTCCTCTTCGGCCCGCCGGCCGCGGGCAAGACCGAAGTGTACCTCCGGGCGGCCCGGTTCGCGTTGGAGCGGGGACGGGACGTGTTGTTCCTCGAACCGGAGGTCTCCCTCCTCCCCCAGCTCTGGACACGGGTACAGAACGCCCTTTCCGGCCTGGAACCGTCCCCGCGCCTCTACTTCGGGGAGATGCCGCCCGGGGAGCGGTGGCGCACGTGGGAGGACGCCCTCCGGGGCGAGGCCCGCGTGGCGGTGGGCACCCGGTCCGCCGTCTTCCTGCCGTTCGGGGGGCTCGGGCTGCTGGTGGTGGACGAGGAACACGAGCCCGCCTACAAGCAGGAGGAGATGGCCCCCCACTACCACGCCCGCGAGGTGGGCGAGCTCCGCGTCGTCCGCGAGGGGACCGCGCTCCTCCTGGGATCCGCCACCCCCAGCGTGGAAACCTTCTTCCGGGCGGAGCGGGGGGAGTACGAGCTCCTCGAGCTGCCGGACCGGGTGGTCGGGGAGCCGCCGGAGGTGCGGGCGGTGCCCGTGGGCCCGGAGGAGGTGATCACCGCGCCCCTGCGGGCGGCCATGGACCGGCATCTCGCCGCCGGGGGACAGGTCCTCCTCTTCCTGAACCGCATCGGCTTCTTCACCGGGGCCGCGTGCCGGGACTGTGGGGCCGTCCTCCGGTGCGGGGTATGTGAGGTGGCGTTGGTGTTCCACCTCGCGGGCAAGACCTTCCGCTGTCATGCCTGTGGGCGCCCCTATCCCGAGCCCGTCTGCCCGCGGTGCGGGGGTCAACGGTTCCGCCTCTTCGGCGTGGGGACGGAGCGGGTGGAGCACGAGGCGAAACGCCTCTTTCCCCGGGCCCGGGTGGCCCGGCTGGATTCTGAGACCGCCCCGCGGCGGGCAGAGATCCTGCGGGCCCTGGCGGAGGGGACGATAGATGTCTTGGTGGGGACCCAGATGGTGGGCAAAGGCCTGGATTTCCCCCGCATCACCCTGGTGGGGGTGATAAACGCCGACGGGCTCCTCTCGGCCCCCGACTTCCGCGCCGGCGAGCGCACCTTCCAACTGCTCGTGGCCGCGGCCGGGCGCGCCGGTCGCGGCGAACGTCGCGGCGAGGTCATCGTGCAGACGAACAACGCCGACCACTACGCCATCGCGTGCGCCATGCGCGGCGACTACCGGGCGCTGTACGAGGCCGAACTCTCGTTCCGCCGCGGACTCCGGTACCCGCCCTTCGGGCGCCTGGTGAGGCTCCTATTCGAGGGGAAACGGGCGGAAGAGCGGGCGGGCAAATGTGCCGAAGAGCTCGCGCGGTCGGGCCTCGAGGTGTTGGGTCCGGCACGCCTCCTTCCCCTGCGGGGGATACAGCGTTACCAGATCCTCATCCGCGGCGACGAAGGGGTCTTGGAACGCCTCAGGGAGGTTTTCCCCAAGGCCCCCGCCAACACCAAGGTGGACCCCAGCCCTATGTGGATCGGGTGATCCCGCCCAGCTCCTCGCGGAGCCGGCGGTAGAACTCCTCCAGGAACCTGTGGCGCTCCCGCGCGAGCTCCCTGGCGGTCTCGGTGTGGAGCGAGTCGCGGAGCGCGAGGAGCTTCTCCTCGAAGTGACGGAGCGTCTCTTCCAGGGAACGGCCGATCTCGCCCGAATAGAGGAAAGCACGCGCGACCCCGATCGCCCCCATGGCGTCGAGCTTGTCGGCGTCGCTCAGGACCTTTGCCTCCAGGGTCCGCGGCTCGACCCCTTTGGAGAAGGAGTGGGCCTCGATGCAGTGGACGACCTGCTCGATGAACTCCTCCGGGCGCCCCCGGGCGCGCAGGATCTTCCGCGCCCGTTCCGCGCTCTTCCTGGCGTGATCCGGTTCCCCGCGGGCGAGGTCGTGGAGCTCCGCCGCGGCCGTGACCACCCCCACATCGGCGCCCTCCCGCGTCGCGATGTAGCGCGCGAGGCGCGTCACCCGCTCCACGTGGCCCCGGTCGTGGGCGCTCATTCCCCCGAGAGTGTCCGCAGGTCCCACACGAGCACGGTCCCGTCGCCGCTCGCCGAGACGAACATCTCCCCGGTCGGATGGAACGCGACCCCGAGGACGTTTCCCACGTGGCCCGGGAGGCGGTGGACGAGGGCCCTCCGACTCGCCGAGTAAAGCTCGAGCGTGCCCGCGGCCCCGCCGACGAGGAGCCACTTCCCATCCGGCGAGAAGGCGAGGGCATAGATGGCGCTTCCGTCCCGACGGAGCACCGCCGTCGCCCGACGCCGCCTCACGTCCCACAACACCACCGTGCCCGACGCGTCCCCGGAGGCGAGGAGGGTCCCGTCCGGCGAGAAGTCCACGCAATCCACGACGTCGCGGTGCTTGCGTAAGAGCGCGAGGAGCTTGCCCGTCTCCGCGTCCCAGAGCCGCACCGTTTTATCCTCGGAGCCCGCGGCGATGAGGCGCCCGTCGGGGGAAAAGCGGGCGGCATAGATGGCGTCCCGCACGAGGGGTTGGATGAACTCCACCTTCACCGGCTTCCACAGGGTGCGGATGAATTCCCCGGTCTCCGCGTCCCAGAGCCGCACCGTCTCGTCAACGGACGCGGTGAGGAACGTCCTCCCGTCCGGGGAGAAATCGACATCCGAGATCGGCTTCGCGTGTGCGAGCACCTCGAGGCTCTCCCCCCACCCGGCGTCCGACAGCGCCCAGATCCGCGCCCGGTTGTCGCCGCCGCCCGAGAGCAGACGTGTCCCGTCCGGGGCGAAGGCGAGGGCGTCGATCGCCCCCCGGTGATCACGCAGGACGGAGGCCTCCTCCCATCCCTCCGTCCGCCACAGGCGGATCTCGCCCTCGGCGGTGGCCACGGCGAGGAGGGTCCCGTCAGGCGAGAACGCGGCCGCGGTGAACCGCCCCAGGTAACGGCCCCGGCCCAGGGCAGCGGTCCTCTCCCCCTTGTTCAGATCCCAGATCTCGATGGGGCCAGTGGGGGGATGGAGGAGGAGCGTATTCCCCGGTGCCAGGGAGTGATACCGCATGTCCCCGGAGACGGTGAGGTCGCCCACGGCCTCCCATGAATCGGGGTCCCAGCGGGAGATGACCCCCGATGTGCCCACGACGAGGAGCCCCGCGTCCGTGAAGGAGAGCGAGGCGGCCGGGCCGGGAGTGCCCTTGAGGTTCCGGAGCAACTTGTGTTCCGCCCGGTCCCATACCCGCACGATCCCGTCGCCGGCGCCGATGGCGAGGAGGTTCCCGTCGGGGGAGAACGCGACGCACCTCACGCCCCACTGGTTCCAGGGGAACTTCCCGACGCGCTCCCCGGTCTCCGTGTCGTATAGATAAAGCTCGGTCCCGGCCGATGGTGCAGCGGCGAGGCTTCCCCCATCCGGCGCGAAGGCCAAGACCCCCACATCGCGGTCGAAGGGGATGAAGGAAGCGACTTCCCTGCCGGTGCGGGCGTCCCAGATCGCCACCTTCCCCCCGATGCCCCCCGCGGCGATGAGCGCCCCGTCCGGCGAGACGGCCAGGGAGGTGATCTCTTCCCCCAGCGCGAGGGTCACGGTTTCGTCCCCGGCGGGGAGCGTGACCACGGAGATCCGGCCTCCGGCGACGGCGATGGCCACGCGGGCGCCGTCGGCCGAAAAGCTCACGAGTTCGGGCACAGCGGGGAGAGGGAGCTCCCGTTCCAGCTCTCCCGTGTCCGGATCCCACTCCTCCAGGGCGATGGAGCTCACCGTCCACAGCCGCCCCCCCACGATGTAGGCGTCCACCAAGTAGCCGGCCCCGAGCCGGGCGATGGCCCCGCGGGGGAGCGGCAGTCCCCACACGGCAAGGGACAGGAGGAGGGCCGCGCACGTGCGTGACAGAAGGTTTATTCCCATGGTCGGCCAATTGTACCCGCGTGTTCCCCGGTTCTCGCCACCCCGTTTTCGGGGTAAGGTCCCGGATGGTGGGGATGCATCGGGGCACGACGCTGGTCCTCATCGCCGTCTTCCTTTGGTCCTGGCTCGGGATCATCGGGAAGGAACTGTACCGCCTCGGGGCGACGCCGTTGGAGGTGGTGTCCCTCCGGGTCCTCCTCGCCTGGGTGGCCCTCCTCCCCTTCGCGGCCCGACGACGGTGGTGGGCGTTGCTCTCGCGTGGTTCCTTCCCCAAATTCCTTTTCTACAGCGTCTTCAGCGTGGTGCTGAACTACCTCGGCTTTTACCTCGCGCTCCGGTGGATCCCCGTCACGGTGGCCATCGTGGTCGTATACGCCTATCCGGCGCTGGTGCTCATCCTATCCCAACTTTTCCTGTCGGAGGGGTTCGGGGCGGCGGAAGGAGGGGCGTTGGTCCTCACCTCGGCGGGGGTGTTTCTCCTCGCCGGGGGGTATCGCCTCGATCGGCTGGCGGTGAACGGCCCGGGGGTGGGGCTCGCGCTTCTTACCGCGCTCTCCATCGCTGTATACAACGTGGCCGGCAAGCGTCTGGCCCGGGAGCTCACCCCCTGGGCCTTGCTCTTCTGGGGGTTTACCTTCGGGGGGGCGATCCTGTGGGTGGCATATCTGGGATCCGGGGCGAGCTCCCGGGCCTTCCCCCGCCGGCTGGATGCTCCTCCTCTGCCTCGCCCTCTTCCCCACCCTCGGGGGCTACGGACTTTACTTGGTCGCGCTTAGGCACATGCGGGCGGGCCACGCCGCGCTCCTTTCCACCCTGGAGCCACTGCTCGCCGCTGTGTGGGCGGCGATCGTCCTCGGGGAACGTCTCGAGCCGCTCCAGGCGCTGGGCGGAGCCATGGTGCTCGGGGCCGCGGGGCTCATATTCGGGACCCGTTTGCGGGCCGCGGCGGGCCGGCGCTAGAATGGCCGGAAGATCGGTGTGAGGAGGGGAGGCACGATGGGCGACAGGGTGGCTGCTCGCGTGGTACGGGCGCCCCGGGGGACGAGGCTCACCTGCAGGGGATGGCTCCAGGAGGCCGCCCTCCGGATGCTAATGAACAACCTGGACCCCGAGGTGGCCGGGGATCCGGCCAACCTCATCGTCTACGGGGGAACGGGCAAGGCCGCCCGCTCCTGGGAGGACTTCGACCTCATCGTGCGGTGTCTGCGCGAGCTCGGGGACGACGAGACCCTCGTGGTGCAATCCGGCCGGGCCGTGGGGGTCTTCAGGACCCATGAGGACGCCCCCCGGGTCCTCATCGTCAACGCCATGCTGGTCCCGGAGTGGGCCACGTGGGAGAAATTCAGGGAGCTAGAGCGCCTCGGGCTCACTATGTACGGCCAGATGACCGCGGGCTCATGGATCTACATCGGGACCCAGGGGATCCTGCAGGGGACGTACGAGACATTGGCCGAGTGTGCCCGCCAGCACTTCGGCGGGACGCTCCGGGGGAAGCTGGTCCTCACCGCGGGGCTTGGGGAGATGGGCGGGGCGCAGCCCCTGGCCATCACCATGAACGAAGGCGTGGGGATCATCGTGGAGATAAATCCCGAGAAGATCAAGCGCAGGTTGGCGCTGAGGCAGCTGGATACTTGGACCGACTCCCTGGACGAGGCCTTGGAGATCGCTATGGCCCATAAGAAGAAAGGGGAGCCCATCTCCATCGGACTTCTGGGGAACGCCGCGGATGTTTACCCCGAGTTCCTCAAGCGGGGGGTGATCCCGGACGTGGTCACGGACCAAACCGCGGCCCATGACGAGCTCAACGGCTACGTCCCCGGGGGGATGAGCTACACGGAGGCCCTAAAGCTCCGGGAGAAGGACCCCCAGAAGTACATCGAGCTCTCATATCGGTCCATGGTCAAGCACGTGGAGGCAATGGCGGAGATGAAGGAGGCCGGGGCGGTGGTGTTCGACTACGGCAACGCCATCCGCGCCCAAGCGGAGAAGGGAGGGTTGCCACACGAGGTGGCGTTCTCCTTCCCAGGGTTCGTGCAGGCGTATATCCGCCCCATGTTCTGCGAGGGGAAGGGACCGTTCCGGTGGGTGGCCCTATCCGGCGATCCCGAGGACATCTACCGCACGGATCGGGCGATACTGGAGCTCTTCCCGAAGGACGAATCCCTCAAGAGGTGGATCGAAAAGGCCGAGGCCAAGGTGAAGTTCCAGGGCCTCCCGGCCCGGATCTGCTGGCTGGGATACGGGGAACGGGCCGAGGCCGGGTTGGCGTTCAACGAACTCGTCCGGCGGGGTGAGGTAAGGGCCCCCATCGTCATCGGCCGGGACCACCTGGACTCGGGCTCGGTGGCCTCGCCGTACCGGGAGACGGAGGGGATGCGTGACGGTTCCGATGCCATCGCCGATTGGCCGATCCTCAACGCCCTGTTGAACGCCGTCTGCGGCGCCACTTGGGTGTCGGTGCACCACGGGGGAGGCGTGGGGATCGGGAAGTCCATCCACGCGGGGATGGTGATCGTGGCCGACGGCACGAAGGCGGCGGACGGGCGCCTGGAGCGGGTCCTCACCGTCGATCCCGGCCTGGGGGTCGCGCGCCACGTCGACGCGGGTTACGAGAAGGCGATTCGGGTGGCCAGGGAACGGGGCGTACGCGTGCCCAAACTGGAATACGGCGGTTGAGGGGGTGTGGAATGGCACGTGAAAAATCACGGCGGGGGACCGGGACGCCGAGGGGGACCCGTGCCCGTGTGGATTCAGATGCCCGCTTCCACGAGAGCGGCCCGGGCGGCCTCCACCACCGTCGTGACGGCGTCCTGGAGGCGGGGGACGTGTAGGGTGCAGCCCGCGGCCCGGGGATGTCCCCCTCCTCCCAAGGCCCGCGCCACCCGGCTTACGTCCACATAGTTCTTGGACCGGAGGCTCACATGGACCTCCCCCTCCGGCCATTCGGTGAACAGGATCGCCACCTCTACCCCGTGGAGGGCACGGATCTCCCCCACGAATCCCTCGGTTTCCTCCTCATCGCACCCCGTCCGCCGGAACATATCCGCGGATACGTAGGCGTAAGCGAGCCTGCCCCCGACCTCGAGCCGCAGGGTGCGGAACATCTCCACCAGGAGGCGGATGGTCTTCGGGGTGCGATGCTCGAGCACCGCCGAGGCGATTGGCTGGATCCGGGCGCCGTGCCGAGTCAGCTCGGCCGCGACGGTGAAGGCACGCTCGTCCACGGTGGCGTACTTGAAGAAGCCGGTGTCCGTGGCGATCCCCAGGAGGAGCAGCTCGGCGAGGTCCCGATCGTAGGGGACGAGACGCTTCCCGATCTCGTGGACGATCATCGCGGTGGCGGCGTAACCCGGGTCACAGAGGTTGAGGACCCCGAACCCAGAGTTGGTGACGTGGTGGTCCAGCACCACGTCCGGCTCACGGTCCGGGAAGAGATCGATCGCGTCCCCGATGCGGGAGATATCCGAGGAATCGAGCACCGCCACGGTATCGAACGTCCTTCCCCGTAGCTCCTCGACCCCGCGGAGGATCTCGGTGCCCTGGATCTCGCGGTAAAACCAGGGGATGCGGTCCGGGATGCAGCCCTCGGCCTCGGCTCCCAGCTTCCGGAGGATGAGGGTCAGCGCCGCCACCGAACCGATGGCGTCCCCGTCCGGCCGGATATGCCCCACCACCAGGGCCCGCTTCGCCCGCTTGAGGCGCGCGACCACCTGGTCCAGGGTCGCCTTCACGCCTCCCCCTTCCTCCCCGCCCCCCCGGCGGGCTCGGGGGAGAACTCGGACCGCAGGATCCCCATGATGACCACGTCGTGATATTTCCCGTCCCGATACAGGGCGTGACGCCGTGCTCCCTCGCGCACGAACCCCGCCTTTTCGTAGCAGCGGATGGCCCTTCTATTGAAACCGAAGACCTCCAGCTCCACGCGGTTGAGCCCCAACTCGAGGAAGGCGTAGCGGAGCATCGTCCGCACCGCGTCCGTCCCGTAGCCCCGCCCCCAGTAGCCCCGCTCGCCGATCACGATCCCGAGCTTGGCCACGCGGTTCTTCCAGTCGATCCGGTGTAGCCCGACGTTCCCGATATGGACCCACTCGTCCCCCTCGCGGGCCTCGATGGCCAGGATGATATCGTCCCGGCGGGAGAGGTATCCCTCGAACCAGCGTTCCTCCTTGACACGGGACATGGGCTCGTAAGCGGTGAGGTACCGCCGTACCTCCGGATCGTTGAACCACCGCACGAACCGCGGGATGTCCTCCCGTTCGATCGCCCGTAGCCTCACGCGGTCCCCGTAAATCATCGCCCTCACCGGCCGTGGATCATCGGCCAGGCGTCACGCGCCGCGGCT
>JAADIW010000052.1 GCA_013151115.1 Caldisericota bacterium | reverse complement strand
GGTACAGGTGCCCAGGGATTGGGTCTCGCCCCGGGTGAAGAGGGCCGAGCCGTGCACCCGGGGGAGGAGACCGACTTTGACGGACATGGGCCGGATCTCGTCCGGCTTCCTCCCGTCGATCCGCACCCCTTCCTCGAGCACGAGCCGGCGTACGTACTCCCGGTAGAGCTCGTCGAAGATCTCCTCCGCGAGCCCTTCGATCTCCCCGTGCTCCTCCTCCGGGAACTCGGCGAGGAGGGCCTGGATCGCCTCCTCCGCCAGCTCCTCCGCCAGCCGCTCCCGTTCCTTCTTGGTGGGGGCCTCCCGAAGCCGGGCGAATTTCTCCCACACCAGCTCCCGCATCCTCTCCCGGACCCTCTCCTCCTCGGGGGAGGGCTCGGGGACGGGGTGCTTCTCCACCGGGACCTTGGCGGCGAACCTCTCCTGGAGGGCGATGAGTTCCTTTATGACCTCGTGGGCCTTGCGGATCGCCTCCAGGACCACCTCTTCGGGGACCTCGCGCATGTGGCCCTCCACCATGGTGACCGTTTCCACGGTCCCGGCAACCGTGATGTCCATGTCTCCTTCCTCCAGGACCGCCGCCGGGGGATTGACGATGATCTCCCCGTCCTTCATCCCCACCTTGACCCCCGCGATGGGCCCCTGGAAGGGCGCGGGGGAGATCATGAGGGCCGCCGAGGCCCCGAGCATCGCCGCCACCTGGGGGGCACAGTCCTTCTCCGCCGAGAGCACGGTGGCGATGATCTGGATTTCCTCCTTGTAACCCTTGGGGAAAAGCGGCCTTATGGGACGGTCGATCAGCCGGGCCGCTAGGATCGCCTCATCGGAGGGCTTCCCCTCCCGTTTGAAGAATCCCCCGGGGATCTTGCCGCCGGCGTAGAACTTCTCCTCGAAATCCACCCGCAGGGGGAAATAACCGGGGTCTTCCTCCAGGGGCTTCACCACTGCGGTCACGAGGACCTTGGTGTCGCCCCAGGTCACGAATACGGCCCCATCGGCCTGTCGGGCCATGAGGCCCGTCTCCAACGTCAGGGTCCTGCCCGCTAACTCTCCCTCTTCGATCACGTACGTCCGTTGCACCTTTTATACACCTCTTATGCCTAAGCGTTCGATTAACTCCTTGTAGCGCTTGGGGTCGGTCCGCTGCAGGTACCGGAGGAGCCGCCGACGCTGGCCCACCATCTTGTAGAGCCCTACCCGGGAATGGAAATCCTTACGGTGGACCTTGAGGTGCTCGGTGAGCTGCTTGATGCGTTCGGTGAGCAGTGCCACCTGGACCTCAACCGAACCCGTGTCGCCGGGGTGTTGGGCGAACTGGTCGATGATCTCCTTCTTTTTCTCCTGGGTAAGAGCCATAGACACCTCCAACATCTCAGCGGAATTTCCGGGCCAAGTCCCGACAGCGGGCCACTACTTCCTCCTCATCCAGGGTTCGGAGCTCGCGGCCCTCCATCAGGATCTCGCCCCCGACCATTACCATCTCTACGTCGGCTCCACAGGCAGTATACACGAGATCCGCCAGGGGATCATGCCCGGGAACGAAGTGCACCGCCCCCAGATCGAAGAGGACGCAATCGGCGACGTACCCCTCCGCGATGGCCCCGAGGTCCTTGCCCCACCCCAGGGCCTGGGCCCCGCGCTGGGTGGCGGAACTCAATGCCTCCGGCGCCGGCATGGCACGGGGATCCTCCGCCCGCGCCTTGGCGAGGATCGCCGCGAGGCGCATCTCACGCACCATATCCAGCGTGTTGTTGGAGGCTGCCCCGTCGGTCCCGATGGCGAGGTTGACCCCTCCCCGCACCATCGCCCACGCGGGGGCGATACCGCTGGCGAGCTTCAGGTTGGAGCTCGGACAGTGGGCCACGCTCACGTTGTGGGCGGCGAGGATATCTATGTCCTTCTCGTCCACCCAAACGCAGTGGGCCGCTAACACCGGGACCGCGAACACCCCGAGCTCCTCCAGCCACTGCACCGGGGATTTGCCGTGGCGCTCCCGGTGTTCATCCACCTCGCGCTTCGTCTCCGCGAGGTGTGTATGGATCGGGACCCTGAGCTCTTTGGCCAGGGCCACGGCCTCCCGCCACACCTCGGGACCGCAGGTGTAAGGGGCGTGAGGGGAGAGGGCACACCGGATGCGGCCATCGGCGGCCCCGTTCCATTCCCGGGCGAAGGCCTCGGCCTTCTTCAATTCCGGGTCGATGCGATCCGGAGTGGGAGCGATGATCCCGTAGGAGAGTAGGGCCCTCAGCCCCGCCTCCTCCACCGCACGCCCCACCTCCTCCATGAAGAAGTACATATCGGCGAAGGCAGTGGTCCCGGTGCGGATCATCTCCACCAATCCTAACAATGAAAACCAATAGACGACCTCGCCGGTGAGCTTGCGCTCAGCGGGCCAGATCTTCTTCTCGAGCCAGTCCCGGAGGGTGAGGTCCTCCGCGAACCCACGGAAGAGGGTCATCGCGAGGTGGGTGTGGGCGTTCACGAATCCCGGGACGAGGAGCTTGCCCTCGCCCTCGATCACCCGATCGAACTCGCCCTGGGCCTCGCCGGGCCCGAATACTCCGGCGAAGTGCTTCCCCTCCACCACCACATCGGCTGCGGGGATGACGCCCTCCTCCGGCCGCGCGACCACCGCCGCCCGCTGTATCAAGATGCGCATATCCCCAGAGTATAACCGCGAACTTCGCCGGGGAGAAATTTTTTCTCCCGTTGGCGAAAGGGGTAAGATGCTCCTATGGAGTGGCGTGAGGCCGAGGCGAGGGCCTGCGGGTACCTCCGATCCCTGGGGTACGCGATCGTCGCCCGCAACTGGCGTTGGCGCGGCGGGGAGGTGGACATCATCGCCAAGGACGGTGATACCCTAGTCTTCGTGGAGGTGAAGGCCCGGTCCGGTACCCGGTTCGGGGACCCCGCCGAGGCCGTGGACCGGCGCAAGCGGGGGAAGCTCCTCGCCGCGGCCAAGGCCATCCTGGGGCGGGACGCGGGACGGGTACCGATCCGGTTCGACGTCGTCTCCGTGCTGGGCGGAGAGATCTCCCACCTCAGGGATGCCTTCCGCGAAGGGGACTGATCCGGGATGTTCGCCAAGGTCCTCTCGGGGACCCCGTTCGGGGTGGAGGCAGTGTTGGTGGAGGTCCAGTGCGATGTGTCCCCCGGGATCCCCGGGTTATCCATCGTGGGCCTCCCCGACAAGGAGGTAAGCGAGGCGCGGGAGCGGATACGCTCCGCCCTCAAGAACAGCGGTCTCCCCTTCCCCGAGCTTCGGATCACGGTGAACCTCGCCCCGGCCGACCTGAGGAAGGAAGGCGTGGGGTTGGATCTCGCGCTGGCGGTGGCGCTGCTCGGGGCCGCCGGGGAGATCCCGCCGGAGCGCCTCGAGGGGTGTGTGTTCTTGGGGGAGCTCTCGCTGGACGGGGGGACACGGGCGGTGCGCGGGGTCCTCCCCGTGGCCCTGGCCGCGGCGGAGGCGGGGATCGGCACGATGCTCGTGGCCGCCGATTCCGCCCCGGAGGCCGCCCTGGTGGAGGGCCTCGAGGTATATCCAGTGCCCGACCTACGCACCGCGCATGCGTTCCTCACCGGAGCACAGGGGATAGAACCCCTCCCCCACCGGGTGCCCCGGGCCACGGGGCCTCCCGCTTGGCTCGACCTCTCCCTGGTAAAGGGCCAGCTCCACGCCCGCCGGGCCCTGGAGATCGCGGCCGCCGGCGGGCACAACTTGATCATGGTGGGCCCGCCGGGGACGGGGAAATCGCTCCTGGCCCGCTGTTTGGCCGGGATTCTCCCCCCGCTTTCCCTGGAGGAAGCCCTGGAGGTAACGAAGATCTACTCCGCCGCCGGGCTGCTCCCCAAAGGCGTACCGCTCCTCAGGGACCGGCCGTTCCGGGCCCCCCACCACACCATCTCCTACGCGGGGATGGTGGGGGGCGGCGCCGGTGTGCCCACCCCGGGCGAGATCACCCTCGCCCATCGCGGGGTCCTCTTCCTCGACGAGCTCCCGGAGTTCGACCGCAAGGTCCTCGAGGCCCTACGCCAGCCCCTGGAGGACCGGGAGATCACCGTTACCCGGGCCGGCGTCGCGGTCACCTTCCCGGCCTCCTTCGCCTTGGTGGGCGCGATGAACCCTTGCCCCTGTGGTTATCTCGGCGATCCCCACCGTTCCTGCCGCTGTCGCCCTCACGAGATCCAACGGTATTGGAAGAAGCTCTCCGGACCGTTCCTCGATCGGATCGACCTCTTCGTGCGCGTGCCGCGGTTGTCCCGAGAGGAGCTCTTGGGGGAGGGGGGCGGCGAGCCCTCGGCCGCGGTGCGGGAGCGGGTCACGATGGCACACGAGCTCCAGAGGGATCGGTACGGCACGGCCCGTACCAATGCCGCCATGACCCTGCGGGAACTCAGGCGCTGGTGCCGGCTCGCGCCGGAAGCCAGGTCCCTCCTGTCCCGCGCCATCGACCATTACGGCCTCTCGGCCCGTGGATACGCCCGCGTCCTCAAGGTCTCGCGTACCGTTGCGGACCTCGAGGGGGCCGATATCATAAGGCCCGAACACGTGGCCGAGGCGTTACAATACCGACCTCAGAAGGAGGGTGAGACGTGAGGAAGCTCTGGTGCGCCCTTTTCATCTTCCTCCTCCTCGGGTCCCTCGCTCTCGCACAGACGCCTTTCACCGTGGGAAGGATAGAGATCGTGGGGAACGTGCACGTCCCCACGGAGGAGATCCTGAAGGCCATCGGTTTCCGGGAGGGAGACACCATCGACGCGCTCCGGGTCAAAGAGGCGGCGAAGGCCGTGGAGGAAATGGGGTACTTCGCCCAGGTGAAGCCGGAGCTGGCGGTGGAGGACGATACCGTGGTGGTGCGCTTTTACCTCGTCGAGTATCCCCTCATCGAGAAGATAGAGCTCCGCGGCCTCCCCGAGCCCCCCAGCATGGGGAAGGGCCTTATACCCTTCCTCGTCCGGTGGTTCTCCCAGGAGCTTTACATCCACGAGGCGAAGATCCGCCATACGTTGGAGGAAAACGGTATCAAAGTGGGCGAGGTCCTGAACGCAAAGTCCCTGCGCAAAGCACTGGAAGAGGTGCTCAAGGAACTGCAGGAGGACGAGGACATCGCCACGGCCCAGATCGTCAAGGCGGAGCCGGTGGGGTCGACGCTGGTGATCGAGTTCCGCTTCATGCCCGTCGTGGCGAACACCTTCTCCGGCCTCGTCACCGTCCCTACGGAGGAGGCGGAGGCGCTGGTCACGGTGCCCGTGGGCAAGGTCGGCCGGATGTCCCAGATCCGAGAAAGCTACCGGCGGCTCCTCTCCTCGGTATTCTTCCGCAACGTGAAGCTCGTCCCCGAGGTGGACTCCGAAGGCACGGGGGTCATCCTCCACTGGGAGCTGGAGGAACGGATGCTCCTCCCCAACCCAGCGGAGGTGGACAGGATCGAGCTCGAGGGGATCTCGGCATTTCCCGCGTCGGCGCTGTACGCGCGGATAGGCCCCCTCCCGGAAGGGGAGGTCACCAACTACGACGTCCTCAAGGCCCTGCGGGGCGTCTACGACTACTACGTGCGTGAGGGCTATTTCATGGTGGACCTCGTCCCCGCCGGGCTCGAGGGGAAGACCCTCCGCGTGAAGGTCCTCGAGGGCGTGATCTCCGGGATCGAGATCACCGGGAATACGCGCACCAAGGACTTCGTGATCCGCCGGGTCCTGGGACTGCGGGAGGGCGAGCACCTCACCCGGGCGCGCCTCTTCGCCGCCCAACAGGCCCTACAGGCCTTGGGGTACTTCCGCGAGGTGAACCTCGAGCCCCGACGTGTGGATGAGGGGGTCGTGCTCACCGTATCGGTGGTGGAGCTGGAGAAGTTGGGCAACGTGCGGGGTTCCTTCAGCCTCTCCCCCGAGACGGGGGGCCTCGTGGGGAACATCCAGTACACCCAACGCAACATCCTCGGCACCGCCAACGACATCTCCCTTTCCCTGGAACGCGGGCTCACCGGGGAGGAGATGACCACCTGGAGCGCCCAGTGGACTTCTTACGCCCTGCCCCTCTTCGACCGGGTGACCCTGGAGGGATACCACAAGCTGGAGGAGGACACGCGCACCCTGGGGGGAAGCCTCCGGGTGACGTACCCCGTGGGTTACCTTTGGGACCTGAACTTGGGCTTCACCTCGGAGCTCCGGTGGAAGGGGGACGAGGAGCTTCCGCCCCGGAACGTGATCGAGCTCGGTCTGAGCTACGATTCCCGGGACGACCCCTTCTTCTTCCCGCGCCGGGGGACGTTCGCCCGCCTGTCGGTATCCAAGGCCGGCGACTTCGCGCCCGGGGTGCGGTACCTCTCGCTGCGGGCCGAGCTCGCCGGCTTCCTCCCCCTCGACCTGGGGCCGGGGACGGGAAGCGCCCGCGGGGCGCTAGCGCAGCGGGCGCTCCTCTCCTGGGGATGGGATCTCCCCGAGGAGTACCGGTTCGAGCTCGGCGGGGTGAACTCGGTGCGGGGGGCGGCGCATCCGCTGAAGACCGAGCGCATGCTCCTCCTCAACACCGAGTTCCGGGTGGAGTTGACACAGGGGTTCCACGTGGCCTTGTTCTGGGATCTCGGGGCCTCGCTCGCCGGTCGGGAGGTGAAGAGTTCCCTGGGAATCGAGCTCGCCGCCCGCTTCATGGGGACCTTCGTCCGGCTCGACCTCGCGTGGCCCAACGATCGGCCGTGGAACTGGGTGCCCCAGTTCGAATTCGGTTGGGCCCCGCTCTTCTGAGGAAGCCAACTCTTTAAGGAGGGAAAGAGATGAAAGGGATCGGTTACGCGATCGTGGTGGCGTTGGTGGCCGGGTTCGTGGGGGGCCTGGTGGCGGGGTTCATCCTGCCGCGGGGGGGCGCCCCCGCGGGGGAGGAACTGACCGCCCGGGTCGAGGCCCTGGAGGCGAAGATCGGGGAATTCTCCGGGTACGGGAGCCGTATCAAGGGAGTCGAGGCCAAGGTGGGGGAGTTCGAAGGCAAGCTCTCCCAGCTCGAGGGGAAGCTCTCCCACATCGAGGACCGCCTCGGAGGGCTGGAGCAGAAGGTGGCCGGTGTCGGCACGGGCGGCGGCCCCGGGCTCAAGGTGGGTTATGTGGACGCCGATTCGCTCTTCATCAAGGTGTTCATCCCCCAGGTCCAGGCGGAACGGGCGGTGATGGAGGAGAAGAAGCGCGCCATCTCCGAGCTCCAGGCACGCCGGATGCGGGGGGAGATCGGCGATGACGAGTTCAAACTCCAGTACTACCCCCTCCAGGTGGAACTCCTCCTGGCCCAGTACAAGGTGGACATGTCGATGCTCGACAAGATGATCGCCTCCCCGGGGTTCGCGAACCTCAAGTCCGACCTGGAGCGACTCCGCGAGCAGGCGAGCCCCGCCGTCGACGAGATCAACAAGCTCCTGGACGAGGCGAAGCTCGGCGTGGTGGACGAGCAGGCCTTCATGGCCAAGTACCAGGCCCTCCAGAACGCCTTCCAACAGCTGGACCAACTCCTCACCCAGATCGCCGCCCAGAAGATCGTGGAGGTCACCCAAGCCGTGGCCCAGGAGAAGGGCTATGACCTCGTGCTGCGGCGCAAGGACGTCCTCGTCTTCCGCAACGCCGAGACGGTGGATGACCTGAGCCCGCTGGTGGAGCAACGGCTCTGGAAGCTCTTCGCGACCTCTTCCTGAGCCGACGGGGACGATGGGGATCGAGGAGCTCAAGCGGGCCCTGCCCGTAGGGTTCCCTTACCTCCTCATCGACCGGGTAGTGGAGCGGGGGGAGGGGATGGTGGTGACCCGGAAGTGCGTCACCGTGAACGAACCGTATTTCCAAGGTCACTTCCGCCCCCCCTTCCCCTCCGTCATGCCCGGGACGATGATCCTGGAGGGCATGGCCCAGACCGCGGGACTCCTGCTGGAGGGGGGCCGGTTGGCCGTGCTCGCCGCGGTGGAGCGGGCGCGGTTCCACCGGCCCGTGGTCCCCGGCGATGTCCTCCGCTTCACCGCCCGGGTCGTCCGGCGCCGGGGGCCGGTGCTCCGGGCCGAGGTACGGGCCGAGGTGGAGGGGGAGCTGGTGGCCTCGGCCCTGATCACCCTCGTGGTGAGGGAAGATGTGGGAAAAGATAGTTGAGTGCGTCCCGAACATATCCGAGGGGAGGGCACGGGAGACGATCGAGGCCGTGGTGTCCGCGGTGAGGGCGATACCGGAGGTCCGGGTCCTCGATGTGGAATCCGATCCCGACCACAACCGCAGCGTCATCACCTTCGCCGGTACCCCCGAG
>JAADIW010000068.1 GCA_013151115.1 Caldisericota bacterium | reverse complement strand
CCGCACGAGCTCCATGTCGGGGGTCGCGGCGACGAGGTGGAAGAAGGCGATGGGGGGGCGCTCTTTCCGTCGCCGTGCCTCCCGCAACCCGTCCCGCAGGACCGCCGCGGTCACGGGGTGAATGTATAGCCTGGCCGTGAGCGCCCCGAAGTCCGTGGGAAAGAGCCGCTCCCCCTCCTCCTCCACGAACCCCTCGATCTCCAGGTACCCCAGGCCCCGCTGGAGCGCCCCGGCGAGCTCCCCGGGGTCGAACTGCCGCGCGAACAAGGTCAACGAGAAGAACGCCGGGATGTCCCGCAACGCCCGTACGTACCGCGCGGCGATCACCCCCAGGAGGTGGAACAGGAGCGCTCCCTCCTGGGCGAGCTGGGACCGGATCTCCTCCGGTGGAGCCAGGACGTACCGCGAGGCGAACTCCCCGGCCTCTTCCCGGCTCTTGGCGATGAGGATCGCCTCGCCGTAGGGATCCAGGCCGGGCCTCCCCGCCCGCCCCGCCATCTGGTGGTATTCCAGGGTCGGGATGTAGCTGGAACCGTAGGGCGGATCGTAGCGGCGCACGTCCCGGATGATCACCCTGCGGGCGGGGAGGTTCACCCCCGCCGCCAGGGTGGTGGTGGTGCACAGGGCCTTGAGGAGGCGGTCCCGGAACGCGTCCTCCACCAGGCGCCGGTGCTGGGCGGGGAGGCCGGCGTGGTGGAACGCCGCCCCCCGCTCCACCGCCTTCGCCAGTTCCACCGACAGCGAGGTCTTGCCCTCCACCTCGCCCCGGATCCGCGCGGCCAGCTCCAGGAGCGCCCGCCTTTCGTCCTCGGCCAGGAGATCCCCCAGGTGACGGGCGAGCTTCCGCGCCGTCGCCTGGGCGGAACGCCGGGTGGACACGAATACCAACACCTGTCCTCCCTCGCCGACACAGTCCAGGGTCAACGCCACCAGGGGCTCGAGCCTCCCCGTGTCCAGGAAGCGGTCCGCTTCCCCGGGGAATATGAGCCTCCCCTCGAGGAAGATCCCCTTACGCAGGGGCACGGGGCGGAAATCGCTCACCACCGCCTCGGCCCCCAGCCAGGCCGCGATCTCCTCTGGGTTCCCGATGGTGGCCGAGAGGGCGAGGAGCTGTAGGTCGGGGCGCTCCCGCTTGAGGGCGGCGAGCAGCACCTCCAGGGTGGGGCCACGGTAGGGATCGCCGAGCAGGTGCACCTCGTCCACCACCGCGAGCTCCAGGCCCCTGAAGAACCAGCCCGGCCGCTGTCGTAGGATGGAGTCGGCCCGTTCGTTGGTGAGGATGAGCACGTCGTTGGCGGCCAGATCCCGGCCGACGCGGTCGAAATCCCCGGTGGAGATCCCCACCTTGAGCCCGAGCCGGGAGAAGAGATCCCGGAAGCTCTGGAACTTCTCCCCCGCCAGGGCCCTCAGGGGGACGAGGTAGATGGAGCGGCCGCCCCGGACGAGCGCCACGTGGAGCATGAGGAGCTCCGCCACCACCGTCTTCCCCGAGGCGGTGGGGGAGGCGAGGACGAGGCTCCTCCCCTCGGCGATCCCGGATCGCAGCGCCGCCTCCTGGGGGGGATAGAGCTCGCGTATCCCCCGGTCGGAGTAGAGTCTGGCCACCCGCGGGGGGAGGCCGAGGAGGCAGCAGATCTCGTCGATGTGCATTTCCATTAGGGCATTTTAATGGACTCCCGCCCGCCACCCGCGCGCGGTGACCCCTTGGCGGCCGGCCCGCCCGCGGGTATATTATTACCTTCAAGGAATTTTTAAACGGGACGAAGCCCCGCGGGAGCGACGGCGATGGACCGCGATCGGCGCTTGCTGAAGCGGAACCTGAGCCTCGGGGCCGCCATGGCGGCCCTCCTCCTCCTGTTCGGGTCCCTGCTGTACCTCTTCTCCCTCCGGGTGTACGATGCCGAGGCCAGCAAGGCCGTGGAGCGCGAACTGGCACAACTACAGCGCCTGGCCACCGCGATCCGGGGCGCGTTCCTCCACTACGTCAAGGACCTCTCCCTCCTGCGGGAGCTACGCGAGGTCAGGGAATTCGTGGAACGGGGGGCCACCGCGGGGGAGCCGGCGCGCATGGCGGAGGACCTGTTCATCCGGTTCGCCGCCGCCCGGCCGGAATACTATCAGGTGAGGATCATCGCCGCCTCCGGGTGGGAGGCGGTGCGGGTGGAGCGGCGACGCGACGGCACCGTCAGGGCGGTACCCCCCGAGGGGCTCCAGTACAAGGGCGACCGATATTACTTCACCGAGGCGATATCGCTGGACGAGGGGGAGATATACGTCTCCGAGCTGGATCTGAACGTGGAACACGGGGAGATCGAGGTCCCCTACGTCCCCGTGATCCGTCTGGCCACCCCCCTGTTCGATGCCGGGGGCGAGAGGAGGGCGTTGTTGGTCATCAACGTATACGCGGCGGACCTCCTCTCCCTGCTCGCGCCCGGGATGTTCGTCCAGACGGACGCCGGCTACCGGTTTTCCGTCGGCCCCGACGGGGGGATCGAGGTCCGTGAGGCCCGCGCGGACCTCCCCGGCAATCGGGGGCTCGTACGGCCCGGGGTCGAGGGGGGGCCGTTGCTCCTCTACCGGGCGCTCGAGCTCGCGCCCGGACGCCGCCTGATCGTCGTCAAGGAGCTCGATCTCGAGCCGACCCGGGCCCTGTACCTGCGGCTCGTCGGCACGGCGGTGGGGGGCTTCGCGGCGGCGATCGGGTTGGCCTCCGTCGTCACCGTGGCCCACCTGCGGCGGGAGCGCAAGCTCCGCGCCGTCCAGGAGGCCATGATCAACGCCCTGGCGGTCCTCGCCGACGAACGGGACCAGGTCACCGGGGCGCATCTGGAACGCGTGCGCCGCTACTCCGCCCTGCTGGCCCGGGAGCTCCGCCGGGACCCCCGCTACCGCACGGCCATCACCGACGAGTTCATCGCCGACATCATGCTCGCCGGCCCCCTCCACGATATCGGCAAGGTGGGGATCCCCGACGCCATCCTGCTGAAGCCGGGCCCGCTCACCGAGGAGGAATGGCGCATCATGAAGGGCCACGTGCGTATCGGGGCCCAGATCCTGGAGCGGGCGATCGAGAGGTACGGTCTCAGGGACCGATACCTGGCGATGGCCAAGAACATCTGCGCTTACCACCACGAGCGTTACGATGGGACCGGCTACCTCGAGGGACTGAAGGGGGAGGAGATCCCCCTGGAGGCACGGATATTCGCGGTGGCGGACGCTTACGATGCGATGCGCTCGAAGCGTCCCTACAAGGACCCCCTCCCACACGACGAGGCGGTGCGCCGGATCGTGGCCGCCTCCGGGACGCAGTTCGACCCCGCGGTGGTGGAGGCGTTCCTGCGGTGTGAGGGCGAGTTCCGCCGCGTGAGCGAGGCGTTCCGCTAGGGAGGGGCCGGTTGCCGTGCGGCCTCCATCGATCTTCAACGGGATCTCCACAGGATCTCCATCTCCCGCGTATCCCCGGCCCTTTCCGATCCGTTCGGTGATAGCGGCGCTGTGCCGCCCCACGGCGCGCCGCCCCTGAAGCCGCGTGAACCAGCGGATCCGGTCCCACACGGGCCTCCCGCGCACTTGACTTATCCGGACATCCGGGGCTAAAAACATATCGGCTTCCCAACGGGCACATCACGGTTCCGCAAGGAGGGAGGGATGAGGAGTAAGTTCTTGTTGTTCCTTCTCATCGCGTTCTCCGTCGTCGGGTTGTCCCAGGAGCCCAAACGCGACTTCGCCTTCTACGCGGTCTATCCACACATCGTCCTCCCCGAGGGCAAGGAGGTCAACCTCGATGTGGTCCTCGTGAACTACGGCGAGAACCCCGAGGAGATCGTCTTCGAGATCGCCGGCCCCGAGGATTGGAACCCGCGCCTCGAGACCTCGTCCTACCCGCGCACCGAGATCAAGGGCCTCTACCTCCTCCCGGGGGAGGACGCCAAGGCCACCGTCAAGTTCCGGGCCAAGCCCCCCGAGGACGCGGAGTCCGGCGATTACACGTTCGAGCTCGTCGCCCGCACCGCGGACGGGGCGCTGGAGAAGAGGTTCACCATCACGGTCACATATCAGCGCGAGAAGAAGGAGACCACCGAAGAACAACAGGTGAAGGGCCTCACCCTCTTGGTGGATTACCCCGCGCTGGAGAACCCGGCCGGCGAGAAGTTCGAGTACGAGATCCAGATAAAGAACGAGGCCGACGAGGACCGGATCGTCGAGCTGAAGGCCCAGGTCCCCTTCGGCTGGCGGGCCTACTTCACCCCCCGGTGGAAGGACCAGCGCATCACCTCCATCAAGGTCAACGGGAACGCCTCGGAGTGGATCAAGTTCGTGGTGACTCCCCCCTTCGGCGTGGAGAAGGGCGAATACCCCCTCACTTTCGTGGCCTCGGCCGACGGCGTCGAGGCGAAACTCGATCTCAAGGCCACCGTCACCGGGACCTATGACCTGCGTCTGGGGAGCGAGGCCGAGGTCTTCGGCAAGGGTGATACGCGTAACATCAAGGCCACCGCTGGGAAGGAACGTATCTTCAAACTCTACATCTGGAACGAGGGCACCGCCCCCATCACCGACATCGACTTCTTCGCCTCCAAGCCGAAGGACTGGGAGGTGAAGTTCAACCCGGAGAAGCTCGACTCCCTAGATCCCATCGCCCAAACCCTCAAGCCCACCGTGGTTGAGGTGAAGATCGTGCCCAAGGAGCGCGCCATACCCGGCGACTACGAGATCACCATCACCGCCGCCGGCAAGGAGGACCGCGAGGCCATGAAGCTCCGGGTGACCGTGGGCGCGGCCATGAGCTGGGGCTGGATAGGCGTCGCGGTCATCGTCGTGGTGGTGGCCGGGCTCACGGGGATCTTCGTGCGGCTCGGGAGGCGGTGATGCCGGTCGTCGAGGCCCGGGGCCTCAAGAAATACTACGACGGGGTCGTGGCCGTGGACGGCCTGGACCTCGTGGTCGAGGAAGGGGAGATCTACGGCCTCCTCGGCCCCAACGGCGCCGGGAAGACGACCACCATCCTCATCCTGCTCGGCCTGACCGAGCCCACCGCCGGGGAGGTAAGGGTGCTGGGGTACGACCCCGCCCGCGAGCCGTTGAAGGTGAAGCGCGTGACCGGATACCTCCCCGAGAACCTCGGCTTCTACGACGACCTCTCCGCCCGGGAGAACCTCCTCTACACCGCGTATCTCAACCGGATCCCCGAGCGCGAGGCCAGGAAACGTGTGACCGAGGTCCTCGAACTGGTGGGCCTCGCGGACGTCGCCGACCGGCGGGTGGGCACGTTCTCCCGGGGGATGAAGCAGCGGCTGGGCATCGCCGATGTACTCCTCAAAGATCCGAAATTCGTGATCCTGGACGAGCCCACCTCGGGGATCGACCCCGAGGGCGCGGTACAGATCCTCGACATGATCGTGCGCCTCAGGGACGAGCGGGGGATGACGATCCTCCTCTCCTCCCACCTCCTGCACCAGGTGCAACGGATCTGCGACCGTATGGGGATCATCCACCAGGGCAAGCTGGTGGCCCAGGGGACCCTGGGGGAGCTCGGCGCCGTGGTTGAGGCCGGGGAGATGTCGTTCGAGGTGAGGACCTCCAGGGTGGACGAGGGGCTCCTCGAGGCCCTGCGGGGGATCGAGGGCGTCACGGCGGTGGAACGCGAGGGCGACCTGATCCGCGTCAGGGCCTCCGCCGACGTGCGCCCCCACATCGCCCGCGCCGTCATCGAGAGCGGGGCCGATCTCCTCGAGCTCAAGGGCCACACCTACACCCTGGAGGAGATCTACCTCCGGTACTTCCAGGGGTGAGAGATGAGCGCCGTCTTCTGGAAAGAACTGGCGGACCATCTGGGCAGCAAACGCTTCGTGATCTTCTTCTTCCTCATCCTCATCGTGGGAGGCGCTTCCACCTACCTCGCCGCCCAGGCCCTCTCCGGGACGCAGCAGGGGGCCGAATTCATCTACCTGCGCCTGTTCACCGTCAGCGGCGGGGGACTGCCCTCGTTCCTGGGGTTCCTGGCGTTCTTCGGCCCCCTGATCGGGGTGGTGCTCGGCTTCGATGCCATCAACAGCGAGTTCAACAGGGGGACGGTGTCCCGGGTGCTGGCCCAGCCCATCTACCGGGACTGGTGGATCAACGGGAAGTTCCTCGCCGGGATCACCGCGCTGGCCATCGCCGTGGCGAGCATCATCCTGATCATCGTGGGCCTGGGGCTCTACATCCTCGGGTTCCCCCCCGACGGGGCCGAGATCTCCCGCACCGCGATGTTCTTCGTGATAAGCGTGGTGTACCTCGGGTTCTGGCTGAGCCTCGGGATCCTTTTCTCCATCGTCTTCCGACAGACGGCGACCTCCGCCCTGGCTTCCATCGCGGTGTGGCTGTTCTTCACCCTGTTCCTCTACATGCTCGCCGGCCTCGTCGCGGACCAGGTGGCGCCGATAAAGCCGGGGGTGGGCGCCGATGTGTTCGCCAAGCACGAGTCGATCCGGGATCTGGTCCTGCGGTTCTCGCCGGTGGCGCTCTACGAAGAGGCCACCACCGCCATCCTCATCCCGAACTATCGGGGCCTGGGAATCGCGGCGCTCCTCCAGGAGGTCACGATCCCCACCAGCCCCCTACCCCTGGGGCAGAGCCTCCTCATCGTGTGGCCCCAGTTGGTGGGACTCGTGGCGCTCACCTCGGTGTGCTTCGCGATCTCCTACGTGATCTTCATGCGCCGCGAGATACGCTCGACCTAGACGGGACCGGACGCGGGAAACGAGGGGCGGCCGCGGGCCGCCCTTTTTTCACTCGGGCTCACAGGAGGCGCGCCTCCTCGACCCGGGCTTTCCCCTCGCCCAATATGTGAACCACGCGGAACCCCCTGGCGGCCAGTGCGGCGGCGATGTAGCGCCGGTGGCAGCCGCGGGGGTCGCGCTCGGCACACATGACCGCCACCCTCCGCTCCCGGGCCAACCCGATCAACCGCCGTAGGCCCCGTTGGAACCCCTCGGTGCGCATGTACGCCTCGTATCCGCCCTTGCGGTAACCCCCGAGCTCCTCGCCCAGGAATACGTAGCCGATCCCCGCCTCCGCCAACGCCCGGGCGAGCTCCTCCCGGCGAAAGTGGGGGTACTTCTTCGAGGTGGGGAACCGGCGCACGTCGGCCACCAGCTCGATCCCCCACCGGGAGAGGAGCCCGAGGAACCTTTCCAGGGTCAGGCTCGAATGGCCCACCGTGTATATCTCGCCCATCGCCCCATCTTACGCGGGCCGGCGGGCCATGCCGCAATGTGATGGCGATATCGGACATATGCGGCACCGGGGGATCCCGCTTGACCACAGGTGGCTAATTGGATATAATTGTTAGTGAGGAAATCCAAGTATCGCTAATAGACCACCACGGAAAGGAGGTGAGGCGTAGCCGGGCCACCGTAGGGCACACAGAATAAGGGCCCTATGGCATCCCGATAAAGGCAAACCCGGGGAAACCCGGGGGCGCAAAGCCGACGGACCCTCCCGACCGCACAGGTCGAAGGGTGGCCGGGCTGCCGAAGGATGCCGAAATACGTTTGGTACTTATGTGCAGCGCTGTTGTTCCTCGCGGCGTTGGGCCTTTCCCCGGTGGACGGCGGGTCGACTTCTGACCCCGTCGGGCCGGCCATCGGTGGCGCCGGCGATGCTTCCCCTCCCACCGTGCTCCGTTCCTCCCACGAGGCCCTGCGGCTCCGTTGGGGCCTGCGTGCCGTCAACGCCCCGCAGGCGTGGGAGATCACCCGCGGCTCCGACGAGATCGTGATCGCGGTCATCGACGCCGGCATCGACCGCTCCCTCCCCTACCTAGCCGACCGTATGTGGCGAAACCCCGGCGAGATACCGGGCAACGGCATCGACGACGACGGCAACGGCTACGTGGACGACGTCTACGGATGGGATTTCCGCGATGGCGACCCCGATTCCCTCACCGGCACGCCCTTGAACTGGCACGGCACCTTCGTCGCCGGGCTGATCGCCGCCGCCGTGGACGCCGCCACCGGGATCGGGGGCGTCGCCCCCAGGGTGAAGCTCATGGACCTCCGCTTCCTCGATTCCCGGGGCCTCTTCTACCGCGGCGACTGGCGGAAATTCGCGGAGGCGATCGAGTACGCCGTGGCCAACGGCGCGCGCGTGATCAACATCTCCATCTACTCCAGGGTCACGCCGCCGAGCTACGTGCGCCGCGCGATCCAGCGGGCGGTGCACAGCGGGGTCGTGGTGGTGACCATCGCGGGCAACACCGGCTCCGAGGTGGGCCCCCTGGGGCGCCTTC
>JAADIW010000136.1 GCA_013151115.1 Caldisericota bacterium | reverse complement strand
GGGGTCCTCCTCGACGTGGATGTCCTCCGGGAGCAGGCGAAGGAACTGGAGGTGATGTTGGGCGAACTCCGGGAGGAGCTCCACGAGCTCGCCGGGACACGGTTCAATCCCAACTCCACCCCCCAGGTGCGCGAGGTCCTCTACGAACGCCTGAAGCTCCCGGTGATCGCGAAAACGAAGACCGGGCCCTCGACCGATGCCCAGGTCCTGCGCGAACTCTCGCGCTATCACGAGCTCCCCGCGAAGCTCCTGGCCTACCGGGAGCTCGAAAAGCTGCGGAACACGTACGTCGAGAAGCTGCCGCAGTACGTCCACCCCAAGACGGGGAGGATCCACACCTCCTTCAACCAAACGGGGACGGCCACCGGCCGCCTCTCGTCCTCGGAGCCGAACCTCCAGAACATCCCCGTGCGGGAGGGCCTCATCGATATACGCCGGGCGTTCGTGGCCCCGGAGGGCAAGGTCCTCATCGGGGCCGATTACTCCCAAATCGAACTACGGGTGTTGGCCCATCTATCCGGGGACCCCAATCTGATCGAGACCTTCGTGAAGGGGGAGGACCTCCACCGGCGGACAGCGGCGGAGATCTTCGGCGTCCCCCCCGAACGGGTGGACGAGCGGATGCGCTCGATGGCGAAAAGGGTGAACTTCGGGATCGTGTACGGGATCACCCCCTACGGCCTCGCCCGCGATCAGGGGATCCCCCAGGAGGAGGCCAAGCGGTTCATCGAACGGTTCTTCGCCGCTTACCCCAAGGTGAAGGAGTACATCGAGCGGGTGGTGCGGGAGGTTGAGGAGCGGGGCTACGCCGAGACGATCCTGGGGCGCAAGCGGTGGATCCAGGCGCCGGGGGGGAAATTGGTGGGGGCGGCACGGCGCAACGCCATCAACGCCCCGGTGCAGGGGTCGGCGGCCGACATCATGAAGCTCGCCATGCTCCGCTGCCACCGCCTCTGGGCGGAGGGGAAGCTCCCGGCGGAGATGATCCTCCAGGTGCACGACGAGCTCATCTTCGAGGTCGAGGAGGACGCCGCGGAGGAAGCGGGGAAGCTCATAAAAGAGGCGATGGAAGGGGTCTACGAGCTCGCGGCCCCGCTCAAGGTGGACATCAAACTCGGCCACAACTGGGCCGAGCTCTGATCGGGGCCGCCCCGGGATGATCGGATCGGGCGGATCGCGGGCCCCGGATGAAAACACACGGGGCCCCTGTTCTCGGAGGGGGTGATGGATGAAAGCGGCGAAGGCGTTGCTCTTCCTCGGCCTCTTGCTCCTGAGCGCGTTCCTCTTCGGATGCGTGAACCCCGGCGGGGGTTGTCCCTGCGGGGGCTGACCCCGGGTCTTCTTGAAGTCCCGCGGATTCTGGCGCAGGATCGTGCGGAAAATCCCTCGGATCCGAGGTGAGGAGCGATGCTCAAGGGCACTTACCGGGTGAAGACCGGTTTCGCGGAGATGTTCAAGGGCGGGGTGATCATGGACGTGACCACCCCGGAACAGGCGGAGATCGCCGAGGCCGCCGGGGCGGTGGCGGTGATGGCCCTGGAACGGGTACCCGCCGACATCAGGAAACAGGGCGGCGTCGCGCGCATGGCTGACCCGAAGCGCATAAAGGAGATCATGAAAGCCGTGTCCATCCCCGTGATGGCCAAGTGCCGCATCGGCCACATCGCCGAGGCCAGGGTCCTGGAGGCGTTGGGAGTGGACTTCATCGACGAATCCGAGGTCCTCACCCCCGCCGACCCCTTCAACCACATCGACAAGTGGCAGTTCAAGGTCCCGTTCGTGTGCGGCTGCAGGGACCTGGGGGAGGCGGCCCGTAGGATCGCGGAGGGCGCGGCCATGATCCGCACCAAGGGCGAGGCCGGCACGGGGAACGTCGTCGAGGCCGTGCGCCACATGCGCATCCTCAACGACCAGATCAGGCGCCTCAGGGACATGTCCCGGGCGGAGCTCGTCTCCTACGCCAAGGAGCTCGGGGCCCCGGTGGAGGTGCTGGAGATGATCCAAGAGCTGGGCCGCCTCCCGGTGGTGAACTTCGCCGCCGGGGGGATCGCCACCCCCGCCGACGCCGCGTTGATGCGGATGCTCGGGGCGGACGGGGTGTTCGTGGGCTCGGGGATCTTCAAGTCCGAGAACCCGGAGAAGCGTGCCCGGGCCATCGTCCTCGCCACGACCCATTACGACGACCCCGAGCTCCTCGCCGAGGTCTCCGAGGATCTCGGGGAGCCCATGCCAGGGATCGCCATCGAGGAGATCCCCCAGGAGCAACTGATGCAGTACCGATGAGGATCGGGGTCGTCGCCGTCCAGGGCGATGTCCGGGAGCACCTCCGGGCCCTGGAGCGGCTGGAGGTGGAGGCCGTCCCCGTGCGCCGGCCGGCGGAGTTGGAGGGGCTCGCGGGCCTGATACTCCCCGGGGGGGAGAGCACCGCGATCTGGCGGTTGCTCAAGTGGTCCGGCCTGGTGGAACCCATCGAGGAGCTGCACCGCGCGGGGGTCCCCCTGTTCGGGACCTGCGCGGGGATGGTGCTCCTGGCCAAGGAGATCGTGAACTGGCCCGAGCGGTTCTTCGGGTTCATCGACATCGCGGTGGAACGCAACGCCTCCGGCCGCCAAGTGGACTCCTTCGAGACGGAGGTGGAGGTGGCGGGGATCGGGACGGTACCCGCGGTCTTCATCCGGGCGCCCTACATCCGTCGGGCCGGGCCCGGGGTGGAAATCCTGGCGGAGCACCGGGGACAGCCGGTGATGGCCCGACAGGGCACGGTGCTCGTGGCGAGCTTCCACCCCGAGCTCACCGACGACCTGCGGGTCTACGAGCTCTTCCTTAAAATGTGCGGCTGACTCCCCGCTCGGAGAAAGGAGAGTGATATGGCACCGGTGAGGATAGCGATCAACGGATTCGGACGGATCGGGCGGGTGTTCACGCGCATCGCCGCGGTGGACCCCGAGATCGAGATCGTGGGCATCAACGACCTCCTCTTCTACAACAGGAAAAAGGACGCGTTCAACGCCAGGTGGGCCGCGCACCTCCTCAAGTACGACACCGTGTACGGTCCCTACGACCTGGAGGTCTCCCTGGTCGCCGAGGACAGGCTGAAGATCGGCGATCGCCCGGAGATCCCCCTCTATGCCGTGCCCGCCCCCGCGGAGCTCCCGTGGAGGGACCTCGACGTGGACGTGGTGATCGAGGCCACGGGGGTGTTCCGCGATCCCGACAAGGCCAAGGGGCACCTCGAGGCCGGGGCCAAGAAGGTGCTCATCACCGCCCCGCCACGGGGGGAGAAGGCCAAGGAGACCCTCCAGATCCTGTGGCGGATCAACGAGGAGGAGTACCTGAAGCGGGGCAGACCCGACATCGTCTCCGCCGCTTCCTGCACCACCAACTCGCTGGGGCCGGTGGTGAAGGTCCTCCACGAGGCCTTCGGGATCGAGCACGGGTTCCTCACCACCGTCCACGCCTACACCAACGACCAACGGATCGTGGATGCCGTCCACGACGACCTCGCTCGGGCCCGGGCCGCGGCGGCGAACATCATCCCCACCTCCACCGGCGCCGCCCGCGCCATCCCCGCCATTTTCCCCGAGCTGGAGGGGAAGATGGACGGGATCGCCATGCGGGTCCCGGTCCCATGCGGCTCCGTGTCCGACTTCACCGCCACCCTGAAGCGGGAGGTGACGGTCGAGGAGGTCAACGAGGCGTTCAGAAAGGCCGCCGCGACCCCGCTGGGCGAGGTGATGGCGGTGGTGGATGAGCCCATCGTCTCCGCGGACGTCATCGGGGAACGGCACTCGGCCGTGGTGGCCCTCCCCTACACCGTGGTCCTCCCCGGCGCCAAACGCGTGGTGAAAGTGCTTTCCTTCTACGACAACGAGTGGGGCTACTGTTGTCGCCTCCTGGATGTGGCCAAGTTCATCGTTGGCTGAGCTCCTGGCCGCGGCGGGTAGGGGGACGGTCGCCCTCCTCTACCCGCCGCGTTGCTTCCTCTGCGACGCCCCCATCCCGGAACCGAACCCCCTCTGTGGGCCCTGCCTGGAGGGCCTCGAACGCTTCCGCGGCGGCCTCTGTTCGGTGTGCGGGATCCCCGTCCCACCGGGGATCGATCTGTGCCGCGATTGCGCGGTGGAACCCCGCCCCTTCACGTACGCCCGGGCCATCGGCCCCCACCGGGGGACGCTGCGCGCCCTGATACTCGGCCTCAAGTACGAGGGCGAATACGCGTTGGCGCGGGTGCTCGCGGACTTGCTCACCGATATGTTCCCGGCGGGAACGGAGCTCATCGCCTTCGTCCCCCCGGATCCCGCGCGCCGGAAGCGACGTCACGCGGCGGAGCTCCTGGCCCGCGAGCTCTCCCGGCGGGTCGGGGTCCCGGTGGGCCCCGTCCTCGTGAAGACCCGTTCCACCCCTCCACAGGTATCCCTCGCCCGCGAGGAGCGCCGGGAGAACGTGCGGGGGGCGTTCGCCGCCCGGACCAGGGGACGGGGCGAGCGCGTCGTGCTCGTGGACGACGTGTACACCACCGGGAGTACCGTCTCCGACTGCGCCACGGCCCTGGTGGGCGCCGGCTTCGGCGAGGTGATCGTCCTCACCGCGGCCCGGACCACCCCCGACGATGAGGATTGAACGCTTCATCGTGGGACCGCTCCTCACCAACTGTTACGTGCTCGTGTCGGACGGGGAGGCCGCCGTAATCGACCCCGGGGAGCTCTCGCCCGAGCTGGCGGGGGCGCTCGCGGGGACTACTCTGAAGTACGTACTCCTCACCCACGGCCACTTCGACCACGCCGGGGCCGCGGCGGAGGTCCGCCGTCGCTTCGGGGGAGAGCTCCTCTACCACCGGGCCGAGAGGGAGGTCTTCTTCGCGTTCGGTAACGCCCCACCCGAGGCCGACGGGTACCTGGAGGATGGCCAGGAGATCCGGCTCGGCGACGAAACCCTGTCCGTGAGACATCTCCCTGGACATTCCCCGGGATCGGTGGTATTCCTTTGGGAGCGTGGCGAGGTGGCTTTCTGTGGGGATCTGCTTTTCGCGGGCGCGGTGGGGCGATGGGATTTGCCGGGCGGATCCTTCGTGGAGCTTCAGGAATCATTGCGGAAGTTCATCTCCCTCCTCTCCCCGGGCTGGAAGATCTATCCCGGGCACGGCGAGCCCACCGACCTCGCCGCCGAGAGGACGCGTAATCCGTTCCTGCGTGACCTCCAATGAGCGCGCTTGAGGAGATCCGGGAGAAGGTCGACATCGTCGAGCTCATCTCCCGGTACGTGGCCCTGAAGCCCTCGGGCAAGGGCTACAAGGGCCGATGTCCCTTCCACCCCGATGACACCCCGTCCTTCTACGTCTCGCCGGAGAAGAAGCTGTGGCATTGCTTCGGGTGCGGCGCCGGCGGCGATGCCATCGGGTTCCTGATGCGGATCGAACGGCTCTCCTTCCGCGAGGCCCTGGAGCGGCTGGCGGCGGAGCTCGGGGTGGAACTGAGGGCGAGCGGCGAGCGACAGCGGCTCCTCAAGGTGAACGCCGCCGCGGCCGCGTTCTTCCACGAGATGCTCGGGGCCCCGGAGGGCCGCGCCGCCCAGGAATACCTGCTCTCCCGAGGCATGGGGCCCGAGACCTGGGACCGCTACGGTCTGGGCTACGCCCCGTCCTCGGGGGACGCGCTGCTCTCAGCCCTCTCCCGGTTCGGCCTCGCCGACCTGGAAAGGCTCGGGCTCATCGTCCGGGGGGACCGCGGCTACCGGGACCGGTTCGTGGACCGGGTGATATTCCCGATCCGCGATGAGCTCGGTCGCCCCGTGGCCTTCGCGGGGCGCAGCCTCTCCGGCGCCGAGCCGAAGTACCTCAACAGCCCGAATACGCCCCTTTTCACCAAGGGAACGCTCCTTTACGGCCTGGACCTCGCGAAGGAAGCGATCAGGTCCTCGGGAAGGGCGGTGTTGGTGGAGGGTTACACCGACGTGATCTCGCTCCAGGTGGCGGGGATCAGGGAGGCAGTATGTTCGATGGGCACCGCCCTCACCGAGGCCCAGGCACGACGGCTCGCCCGCTACGCCCGCGAGGTGGTGCTCGCGTACGACGCCGACGCCGCGGGGGAGGCTTCTGCACTAAGGGGGATAGGGATCCTGCTCGACGCGGGCCTGGAGGTGCGGGTGGCCCCGCTCCCGGAGGGGGAGGATCCGGACTCCCTGGTGCGTTCCCGGGGCGTGGCCGCGTTGCACGCCGCCATCGCCGAGGCGGTTGAGTTCCACGATTTCCTCCTGGAGCTCCTTCCCCGGCGGTTCGATCTCTCGTCGCTACGGGGCAAGGAGGAGGCGCTGGAGCTCGTCCGGTCCCTATGGGAACACGTGAAGAACCCGCTCCTCCGGCGCGAGTGGGCCCGGCGGCTCGCGCTCCTGCTCGACCTTCCCGAGGAGGAGACGTGGAAGGCCCTGGGGGGAAAGCTCTCGTGGAAGGGGGTGGCGGAAGGGGAGGAGGGGTTCGGGCCCGAGGAGGTGGTGCTCAAGTTCATGTTCGCGGGGAAGCTCGGGGCCGACAAGCTCTCCCAGCTTGCGCCCGAGGACTTCAGCCCCGAATATCGAAGGATCGTGTGTCTGTGGCTCGAGCGTTGCGGGGAAGGGAAAGCGGAACCGCACTCGATCTCCTCGGAATTGGACCTCGAGGAACAGGCCCGGTTGAGCCGCATTCTCCTCTGGGACATCAACTTCTCCGATGAGGGGCGGGCCCTGGAGGAGGCGTGGCAGAAGTTCTTCGTCATCCCCCGGCTGGAGCGTCGCATCCGGGCGCTCAGGGAAGAGATGGAGCGGGCCGAGAAGGCGGGGGAGAAGGAGCAGCTGGAGGAGCTCGTGAGGGAGTACGTGGACCTGTGTCGCAGCCGGGCGAAGGTGTTGAAGGGGGAGCATGGGGGCTAAAGAGAAACGCCGCCAGAACGTGACCGACCCGTGGGAGGGGGACGATCATATCCCCCTGGACGAGCCCCAGGGGTCCCGGGAGATCGATGAGCCGGAGGCCCCGCGGGGACGCGAGGACCCGGTACGGACCTACCTCAAGGAGATCGGCCGCGTCCCGCTCCTCACCAAGGAGGAGGAGGTCGCCCTGGCCAAGGCGATGGAGGAGGGCAAGCTCGCGGCGCGGCGCCTGAAGGAGGAGGGGGACAAGCTGTCCCCGGAGGAGCGGGCCGAGCTCGAACGCAAGGTGAAGGAGGGCGAGGCGGCCCGCAAGAAGCTCATCGAGTCCAACCTCCGGCTCGTCGTCTCGGTGGCCAAGCGCTATATGCATCATGGTCTCTCCCTTCTCGACCTCATCCAGGAGGGAAACATCGGGCTCATGCGGGCGGTGGAGAAGTTCGACTGGCGCAAGGGATACAAGTTCTCCACTTACGCCACGTGGTGGATCCGCCAGGCCATCACCCGGGCCCTGGCGGATCAGACCCGCACCATCCGCGTCCCCACCCACGCCGCCGAGACCCTGCAGGACCTATCCGAGGCCCGCAAGGAGCATATCCAAAGATACGGCACGGCCCCCACCTACGAGGAACTCTCCGAAACCCTGGGGATCCCGGTGGAGAAGATCAAGCGGATCGAACAGGTGGCGCGCTATACCTCCTCCCTCGAGCGACCCCTCTCCGACGAGGACGACGAGACCCTGGGGGACCTGATCGCCGACGAGAGCGTCCCCTCCCCCTCCAAAGAGGCCCTCAGGGAGAAGCTGCGCGAGGAGCTCCTCAAGGCTATCCAGGAGCTCGACCCGCGGGAACGGGAGATCCTGGAGCTCCGGTACGGCCTGCGGGACGGCCATCCCCGTACCTTGAAGGAAGTGGCCACCATGTTCGATGTGACCCGGGAACGCATCCGCCAGATCGAGCTCAGGGCGCTGGAGAAGCTGAAACACCCCTCCCGCCGAGAGGCCCTCAAGCGTTACCGGGACCTGTTGCTCTCCGAAGAGTGAGGATCCCTCTCATCGTCGGGCCCACCGCGGTCGGGAAATCGGAGATCGCGGTGGAGCTCGCCGAATTGTTGGACGGCGAGGTCGTCTCCGCCGACGCGCGCGCGGTCTACCACGACCTCGAGGTGGGCACCGCCAAGCCCCCGCCCGAGCTCCGGGCCCGCGTGCCACATCACCTGTTGGGCTTCGTCCCGTGGTGGGAGCGCTACGATGCCGTCAGGTTTCGCCGGGACTGCGAACGAGTGGTCCGCGAGATACTGGCCCGGGACAAGCTCCCGGTGATCGTGGGTGGGAGCACCCTGTACGTCCGCGCCCTCACCGTGGGCCTCTTCGAGGGCCCCGGCGCCTCGCCCGAGATCCGGGCCGAACTCTCCCGACGCCCCCTGCGCGAGCTTTACGCGGAACTCTCGCGGGTGGACCCCACGGCGGCGGCGCGGATCCGGCCCAACGACCGCGTGCGCATCATCCGGGCCCTAGAGGTCTATCGCCTCACGGGGACGCCCATCTCCCACTTCTGGGGCAGGGAAAAGCCGTTCCCATGGCCGTTGTCCGTCGTGGGGATCACCATGGAGAGGGCCGAGCTCTACCGGCGGATCGCCGCCCGGGTGAAGGAGATGATCGACCGGGGCCTGCTCGACGAGGCCCGGGAGCTCTTCCACACCAAACTGCCCGCGGACGTCCCCATCCTCCGCACCATCGGCTACGAGGAACTCTTCGATCATCTGCGGGGAAAGCTCCCGTTGGAAGCGGCGGTCCAGAAGATCATCACCGACACGAAGGCGTACGCCCGGCGTCAGCTCGTCTGGTTCCGCCGCGAACCGGGCATCCACTGGATCGACCGTACCGGCAGATCCCCCCGTGAGGTCGCCCGCGAGATCCGCTCGCTGCTCGGAGATCCCCCCGCCTAGCCGGGCGCCCGCTGCGCTACGGACGGGGCGACGGACCGGCGTACTTGGCCGTTTGCGGGGAAATCCCTACAATGATTTTCGCCATGCAACCCGTCTTTTCCTCGGGTGCGATAAAGGCCTTGGACCGGGAGAGCGAGCGCCTGGGGGTCGACCGGCTCCTCCTGATGGAATCCGCGGCCCGGGGCGGGGCCGAGTACCTACAGCGCACGTTGGGGCGCCCATTGCGGCGCTACGTATTCGCCGTCTGCGGCAAGGGCGGTAACGGGGGCGACGCCCTGGGGATCGCGCGCTGGCTCGGCCTATGGGGGGCCGAGGTCATCGCGGTCATCCTGGGGGAGCCCACCGGGGCCGCCGCCACACAAGCCAACGCCTTCGCCGCCTCGTTCCCCGGGCGGCTCTTCCGCGTGAGGTCCTCGCGGGACCTCGAGAGATTCCGCGACGCCCTGATGCGGGCCGACCTCGTCATCGACGGCATCTTAGGGGTGGGGATAAAGGGCGCCGCCAGGGGGTTGGCGGCGAAGGCCATCGAGCTCATCAACGAGTCCCTCGGTCTGGTGGTGGCGGTGGACATACCCTCGGGGTTGGACGCTGATTCCGGGGATATCCCCGGGCCCGCGGTGGAGGCGGACATCACCCTCGCCATGGGGGCGCTGAAGCCCTGTCATCTCCTCCCGCCCGCGGCGCGGCACTGTGGCGAGGTGGAAGTGATCGACGTGGCCTACCCCCAGGCCGCGTGGGACGCGGTGGACCCCGTGGCCGAGGTGATCTCCGAGACCTTCTGTGCCGCGGCCCTCCCCCACCGCGACCCCTTCGGCCACAAGGGGACCTTCGGGAAGGTGCTCGTGGTGGGGGGGTCGGTGGGGATGGCCGGGGCGGCGGCGCTGGCGGCGGAGGCCGCTTACCGGGCCGGGGCCGGGCTCGTCCACATCGCCTGTCCCGAGCCCCTGTACCCGGTGCTCGAGGGAAGCGTCACCGAGGTCCTCGTGCACTCCTTCCCGGCGACGAAACGGGGCATCTTCGCGAAGGACGCGGTCAAGGGGGTTCTCAAGCTCGCGGCCGACATGGACGTGGTGATCTGCGGCCCTGGCATGGGAAGGGGAGATGGGCCCGCCGCGATGGTGGAGGAACTCCTCGGCGACGTGCCCAAGCTCCTCCTGGACGCCGATGGCCTCAACGCCCTCTCCGGGCGCGCCGGGATCCTCGCGGAAGCGGGGGGCGATGTGATCGTTACCCCCCATCCCGGCGAGTTCGTGCGGCTCGCGGGAGGGACGGTGGACGAGGTGGTGGCCCACAAGATCGAGCGTGCGCGCGCCGCCGCGAGGGAATGGGGGGTGGTCGTGGTGCTGAAGGGTCCCCCCACGGCCATCGCCACCCCGAACGGCGATGTGTACCTACACGTGGGGGGAAACACCGCCCTGGCACACGGGGGCTCGGGGGACGTGCTTTCCGGGCTGATCGGGGGGATCTGGGCCGGGGGAGCGGAGGCCCTGGAGGCGGCGTGCGTGGGGGTCTACGTGCACGCCCGCGCGAGCGAGTCACTCACAACGGAGGCCTCGCCGCGGGGCATCCTCCCCGGCGACCTCCTCGAGGCCATCCCCGGGACCATACGCCGGCTGGAATCCTCCCTTTAGCGGATGCGCCTCTTCGACACCCATGCACATCTCGACTTCCCCCAGTTCGACCCGGACAGGGACCGCCTGATCGAGGAGCTCGTGCGGCAGGGGGTCCACGTGGTCAACGTGGGCGTGGACCTCGAGACCTCCCGGGCCTCGCTGGAGCTCGCGCGCGCCCACCCCCACATCCACGCCGCCTGCGGTGTTCACCCCCACGACGCGAGGGATTTCACCGACATGACCTTGAAGGAGTTGGCGGCGTTGCTCGCCCGGGGGGCGGTGGCCGTGGGGGAGTGCGGCCTCGATTACTACCGGGATTTGTCGCCCCGGGAGGATCAGCGGCGGGCCTTCCGGGCCCAGCTCGAGCTCGCGCGCGAGCGGGGGATCCCCGTGATCGTACACCTCCGTGGCGGGGCCCGCGACGAGCTCCTGGAAACCCTGCGGGAGGTGAACCCGGGCCGCGGGGTGATCCATGCCTTCTCCCCGGCCCATGGCTCCCCACGGGACTTCCTGGACCTGGGGTTCCACATCGGGATCGGCGGCCCCGTGACCTATAGGAAGAACGCGGCCCTGCGGGCCCTCCTCCGGGAGATCCCCCTGGAACGGCTGCTGGTGGAGACCGACTCGCCGTATCTCCCTCCCGAGCCCCACCGGGGGAAGCGGAACGATCCGGCGAAGGTGCGGTTGGTGGTGGAGAGGATCGCGGAGGTATTGCGGCTGCCGCCCCGGGACATCGCCGAGCTCACCTTCCGCAACGCCCGCGCGCTGTTCCGAATCGACGCCTGACCCGCGATACAAGAAAAAGGGGCCGGGGCTCCGCCCGGCCCCTTCGCTCTTCCGAGCGGGATTCAGAATACGAAGGGTCCATCGTAGCTCGCATCCCACCAGTCGGGTTGATCCCGGAGCCAAACGAACGAGCCCGCGGTGATATCGTAGGGACCGTACACCTCGGTGATCCCGTTCTGGATAATGGTCA
>JAADIW010000010.1 GCA_013151115.1 Caldisericota bacterium | reverse complement strand
GTCAGGGCCTGGGAGGGGTCCATGCGCATGTCCAGCGGTCCCTCCCTGGTGAAGCTGAACCCGCGTCCGGGGTCCCCGAGCTGGAAGGACGACATCCCGAGATCGAAGAGGACGCCATCCACGGCGACGACGCCGGACGCGGCGAGGATCCCCGCGAGGTCACGGAAGTTCCCCTGAACGAGCTCGGCCCTCTCGCCGAACCGGGCGAGCCGCTCCCGGGCGAGCTCGAGCGCCAGGGGGTCGCGGTCGATCCCGATGAGGTTCGCCCCCCGTTCCAGGATGGCCTCCGCGTGGCCACCGGTCCCCACGGTGGCGTCCACGATGAGCTTGCCCGGTCCCGGCTCGAGGAGCCGTAGGACCTCGTCCACCATCACCGGCTCATGCCATCTCGCGGATGAACCGGAGCACATCCTCCACCCCCTCTTCCGCCTCCCCCCGGAGCCGCTCCCGGGCCCGCGCGAGTCCCCGCCGGTACCCGTTCGCGAGGATCATCCCCAGCGCCGCCCGGGCTTTCGGGCCCGGGAGGCGGGGTATCGGCCCGGGGAGGTCCGCCTCCACGAGTCCGAGGAACGCATCCACCTTGGGGGCGTAGGGCACCGCTACGAACGGCGTGCCACATATGAGGGCGAACTCCAGCGCGTGGAGCCGCGACCCGATGAGGAGTGATGCCTCGGCCACCGCCTCCAGTGCCTCGCCGACGGTTCGGGGGACGATAGGGGCGAGGCCCCGGAGGGACCGATCGTCCTCGCCCCGGGCCATGACCAGCCCGCGGAGCCCCTTCCCGAGCGCTCTGGCTGCCTCCCGGGCGAACGCCAGCGCCTCCCCTCGCGCCGCCGCGGGTAGCCCGGGGACGAGGTTGAGGAGCACGGGACCGGCGTGGTCCCCCCGCGGGGAGGGGAGGAGGAGCGCCGCGTCCCGGGCCTCCCGCGCCGCGATCCCCCGTGAGCGGAGGGCCGCGTGGGACCGGGGATCCCTCACGGATATATAGTCCACATCGTGCAGGATACGGGGGAGGAGGCCCGTGGCGATCCGGGAACGGACGTCCACACCCACCGCACCCAGGATCACGGGCCCTCGGCGGCGTGCCGCCCGGATGGCGGCGGCATAGAAGAGGAAGGAGCGCCGCGAGGTCCGATCCTGCAGCGGTTCCCCCGTGAACACCGTCGCCCCGCCCCCGGGGAGCCGCGGGGGGGAGAGGGTCCTCGCCGGGCCGAGGGTCGAGAGCTTATCCCGCCAGACGAGCGCCAGGGCCTCGTCCCCCAGGTTCCCCCGGCCGAAATAGCCGTAGATACAGAGATCCACGGGGAGATTCTACCGCCGTGGTCCGAGGTCCCTCCCCGCGAGGGGAGGGGGATGATCCGAGATCACGCAAGGGCGTTATAATGGCGCGGAGGTGATGGCCATGCGGGGCCCGATCCGGATCATCCCCCTCATTTGCATAGGGGTCCCCGTTTGGGCTCAGGAGGCTGCGGGGGCGGACGCAGGCGGGGTCCCCTGGTGGGTATGGCTCCTCGTCGTCCTCGCGGTATTCGGGGCGGTGTATTACGCGCTCAAGCACCGCGGTCCCAGGGGAAAGGGGGGATAGCGCCGCGCTGTTTCCGGCCCCACCGAAGAAAAGGGCCCCGGCGGTCCGCCGGGGCCCCTACCGTCAAAGCCCGTTTTTTTCAGTGTGGAATGACGTTCTTGGCCTGCGGTCCCTTGGGGGTTTCCTCGATCTCGAACTCCACCACCTGGCCCTCGCGCAGGGTCTTGAACCCGGGCATGTTGATGGCGGAGAAGTGGACGAAGACATCGGGGCCCCCGTCCTGCTCGATGAACCCGTATCCCTTGGCCTGGTCGAACCACTTGACTTTCCCGGTGGCCATTGGACTGCTCCCCTCCTTTCCTGTTCGATTTCGGACCTGCACCTGTGCCTTACTGCGTTGGGGAACACCCCAACGGCCACTGCGGCACTACGCGGTCCTGCACAGAAGCCACTCTACCGGGTCCCCATGTGGATGTCAAGAACGGGAGCCGCGGTGGTGTGGGCCTCAGATCTCCACGGTCTCGTGCCAGGCGGGGATGTGGACGGAGTAGCCGTGGGAGATGAACCGCTCGGCCAGGGCGGCGAGGGCCCGGTCCTCCCCGTGTACGAGGAAAATGACGTCGGGGTCGGCGTGCAATGCCCAATCCACCAGGATGCCCTGGTCGGCGTGGGCCGACAGGCCCTCGATCCGCACCACGTTCGCCCGCACGGGCACGATGGATCCCATGACCTCCACGCGTTTCGCCCCGTCCAGGATCTGGCGTCCCAACGTCCCCTCCGCTTGGTAGCCCACGAACACGATCGAGGACTCCGGACGCGGGAGGTTCGCCTTCAGGTGGTACAGGATCCGTCCCCCGGTGCACATGCCGCTGCCGGCGATGATTATCGCCCCGCCCCCCTCGACCGGGATCTTCTTCGAGGCCCGCCGCGTCAGCGTGTACCGCAGGAGCTCGAACGCGAACGGGTTGCGCTTCTTGCGGAAGATCCGGCGCGCGGGCTCGGGGAACCGACCGGAGTGTTTCTCGAATATGCGCGTTGCGGCCGTGGCCAGGGGGGAGTCCAAGTAGATCTCGCATTTGGGGATCTTCCGTTCCCGCCAAAGGCGGTAGAGGATGTAGAGGACCTCCTGGGTCCGTTCCAGGGCGAACGAGGGGATGATCACGTTCCCCCCGGCCTCGAAGGTGCGGATGATCACCTGGCGCAGCTCCTCGATGGATTCCTCTATCGGGCGATGGGTGCGGTCGCCGTAGGTCGACTCGAGCACCAACACGTCCGCCTTGGGCGGATAGGCGGGATCCTCCACTAAGGGCTTCCCCCTGTTCCCCAGGTCCCCGGAGAACACCACCGTTTTGCCCTCGGCCTTCACCACGACGAAGGCCGCGCCCAGGATGTGGCCGGCGTCCATGAAGGTGACCTCCACCCTGGGGGCCATACGGTAGTGTTGCCCGTACTCGAGGAGCCGGTCCATGCGGTCCAGGGCCAGGAAGGCGTCTTCGGTGGTGTAAAGGGGTTCCTCGCCCTCCCCGTCCTCCTGGATGCGGGCCGCGTCCATGAGCATGATGTGGGCGATATCCCTGGTCGGAACGGTGGTCACGATCCGCCCCCGGAACCCCTCGCGTACGAGACGGGGGATGAGGCCCAGGTGATCCAGGTGCCCGTGGGTCAGGAGGAGCCGTCGTACCGCCCGGGGATCGAAGGGAAACGGGGCGCGGTTGCGTTCCTCGAGCTCCGGGAGTCCCTGGAACATCCCGCAGTCCACCAGGAACTCCGTGGTGTCCGTTTCGACATGAAAGCAGGAACCGGTTACGGTCTGCGCTGCTCCGGCGAATGTGATCTTCAAGCGTGTACCTCCGTTGCGGCCTCACATCGTGGACAAGGGCCTCGTTTCAGATGAGATTCGAATTCCCCGCGGAACTTCTCCAACGCGGTGCCCACGGGGAGCCCCACAGATTGCCCCAAGGGGCAGAGGGATGCAACCTCCATGACTTCCGTCACCCGCCGCATCGCGTCCAGGACCGACGCATCGCCGTTTCCGGACCGCACCCGCGCGAGCAGGTCTACCAGGACAGCGGTGCCCACCCGGCACGGGGTGCATTGGCCGCAGGATTCGTGGGCGAAGAAGGAGAGCACCGACCCCAAGAGGTCGACCACGCACGCGGTATCGTCGAAGGCCAACACCGCCCCCGACCCCAGGATCGCGCCGATCCTCCGCAGGGACCCGAAGTCCATGGGTATATCGAGCTCATCGGGGGCGAGGAAGGCTCCCGCGGCGCCTCCCACCAGGACCCCTTTGAGCTCGCGCCCCTCCGGGGGACCGCCCCCGAGGTCGAAGATGAGGGTCCGGAGGGGGATCCCCATCTCCGCCTCCACGAGCCCGGTACGGGTGAGCGCCCCGGAGAGGGGGTATAGCTTCGTGCCCGGGGAGTCCGCGGTCCCGAGCGTCCGATACCATGCGGCCCCGCGGCGCACGATCTCGGGCACGTTGGCCAGGGTCTCCACATTGTTCACCACTGTGGGCCTGCCGCGGAAGCCGTGGTCGGCGGGGAATGGGGGGCGGATCCGAGGCCAGCCCCGCTTCCCTTCCATGGATTCAAGGAGCGCTGTCTCCTCCCCGCACACATAGGCGCCGGCCCCGGCACGGACCTCGATGTCGAAGGAGAAGTCGCTCCCCAGGATCCCGCGGCCGAGAAAGCCCCGTTCCCGGGCTTGGGAGATGGCCCGCTCCAGGCGGCGGATGGAGAGGGCGTACTCGCCGCGGACGTAGATGAAGCCCCTCCGCGCGCCCACCGCGTAGCCGCAGATCGCCATCCCCTCGATGAGACGGTGGGGGTCGCCCTCCATCAGGACCCGGTCCTTGAAGGTCCCGGGCTCACCCTCGTCCGCGTTGCAGACCACGTAGCGGGTCTTGCCCCTGGATTTGAGGACGAATTCCCACTTGATCCCGGTGGGGAACCCGGCGCCGCCCCGACCGCGGAGCCCGGATTCCTTGAGTTCCTCCACCACATCCGCCGGTGTTCGCTCCAGCGCCGCCCTCAGTCCCCCATAGCCGCCGCGCTCGAGGTAGTCATCGATCCGCTCGGGATCGATGAGGCCCACGTTGCTGAGGAGGATCTTCCGCTCCGCGAAGGCCTTCATCGCACGACCTCCCGGTACCGCGCGAGGAGCGCGCCCACGTCGCCCGGCGACAGCGGGCCGAAGGGCTCCTCGTCGATCATCAACGCCGGGGCCCGGTCGCAGAGGCCGAGGCAGCTCACGACCTCCAGGGTGAAGAGGCCATCGGGGGTCGTCTCCCCGGCCCGGATCCCGAGCTCCCGCTCCAGGGCCCCGATGAGGGGGGTGGCCCCGAGGAGATGGCACGTGGGGGACCGGCAGACCCGGATGATGTGCCTCCCACGGGGGACGAGGGAGAACATCGAATAGAAGGTCACCGCATCGTAGACGGCGGCAAGGGGGAGTCGCAGGTGTTCCGCGGCCGCGCGCAGGTCGTCGGGGCTCAGGTAATTCCGCGGGTTCGCACGCTGCAGCGCGTGGAGGACCGGGAGCAGTTGGTCCCGCCTCCGCGGGAACCTCCTCAGGATCTCCCACCTTTTGGGCCGGTGTTCCATCGCGATCCGTCCTTCCATCACCTGAGGCTCCTTTCCCGGATGACCGTCCCGTCGGGGCCGATGAGCTTCACCACCAGGGGCATCCGACCCGCCGCATGCACCGAACAGGAGAGACAGGGGTCATAGGCGCGGATGCCCCCCTCCAGACGGTTGAGGAGCCCCTCGCTCAGGTCCCCTCCCCGCAGGTATCGGGCGGCGATCTGCTGGACGGTGCGGTTCATGGCCATGTTGTTGTGGCCGGTGGAGATGATCAGGTTCGCCCACTGGATCATGCCGTCCTCGTCCACCCGATAGTGGTGGAAAAGGGTGCCCCGGGGCGCCTCGTGCACCCCCACCCCTTCGAGCTCGTTCACGCCCGCATCGGCCCGCACCCGAGGGGATAACAGGTCGGGATCGTCGATCAGACGCTCGATGCGCTCGATACACCCGAGGATCTCGATGAGCCGGGCGTAGTGGTAGAGGAACGAGGAGGTCGCCGCCTTGCCCCCCGAGAGGGAGCGGAACCGCGACAGGACCTCGTCCGCGAGGGGCGTCCCCATGCGTTCGCACGTGTTGAGGCGCGCGAGGGGACCCACCCGATATATGCCCTCCGGATACCCGTATTCCCGGTAGTAGGGGAACTTGAGGAAGCTCCAGGGCTCCACCGCCTCGGCGATGAACTCGAAGTAACGGGCCGGATCGAGCCGATCGGCGATCACCTTCCCCTCGGCGTCCACGAACCGGATCGTGCCGGCGTAGTGCTCCCAGGTCCCGTCCTCCGCTACGAGCGACATGAACAGGCTGGGGAAGTCGCCGAACGTCTCGATCTCCTCCCGCCAGCGGGGGAGGTTCTCCTCGAACAGGGAGATGGTCCGCTCGATGATGCGCCTCGCTCCCGGCAGGCCTTCCTTTATCTCCTCGCGCCGTTCCTCGTCCAACGGGTACTCCACGCCGCCCGGCACCGCCCAAGCGGGGTGGATCCTCCGCCCCCCCAGGAGCTCGATGACCCGCTGGCCGAAGGCGCGGAGGGCGATCCCGTCCCTGGCGAGCTCGGGGTAGCGTTCCATGAGGCCGAACACGTTACGTATCCGGGGGTCCTCGTCCCACCCCAGGAAGAGGTCCGCCCCCGAAAGGTGGAAGAAGGACAGCGCGTGGGATTGGATGATCTGGCCCAGGTTCATGAGACGGCGGAGCTTGTGGGCGGCCTCGGGTACCTTGGCCGCCAATATGGCGTCCCCGGCCTTGGCGGAGCAGAGGAGGTGCGAGACGGGGCAGATGCCGCAGACCCGTGCGGTGATCCCCGGCATCTCCCATACGGTCCGCCCACGGCAGAAATGCTCGAATCCCCGCACCTCCGTGACATGGAACCTCGCCTCCTCCACCTCCCCGTCCGCGCCGAGCTTGATCGTGATGAGGCCGTGGCCCTCGATACGCGTCACCGGGATCCTTTTCACCCTCTCCATCTCTTCCTCTCCCTTTCAACCGAAGCGGATCTCCTCGCCCTCCAGCCGCGGTTTGCCCTCCTTGATCAGCGTGACGATGAACTTCCAGATGCGGTCGGCATCGGGGGGACAACCGGGGATGTAGTGATCGACCCGGACGTATGCCTGTAAGGGGAGGGCCCGCGGGAGCAGGGCCGGAACAGCCCCGTCCTCGAGCCCGGGGATCTCTCCCCCGCCGTAGACCGTACGGAGGACCTCATCGCGGGGCCGGGGGTTACGCATGGAGGGCACATTCCCGGTGATGGCGCAGTCACCGAAGGCGACGACGATCCTCGCCTTCTCGCGTATCTCCCGGAGTTGTGCCAGCTGCTCGGTGGTGTTCACCGTCCCCTCGATGAGGGCCACGTCGATCCCATCGGGGATCTCCTTCGGATCCACGATGGGGGAGTAAACGAGCTCGGCGAGTTCGGCGAACTCGATCAGGCGTTCGTCCAGGTCAAGGAACGACATGTGGCAACCCGAACAGCCGGAGAACCACATGGTGGCCACGCGTACCTTAGAAGACACGGGGCCTCCTTTCCGTGACCTCCCTGATGATCTCCGGGCTCTTCACCTGGGCGGCGGTGGCCATTCCCCTCTCGAACAGGGCTCCGGTGGGACACGCCTGGACGCACTTGCCGCACGAGGTGCAGGTCTCGGAGAGGCCCCAGGGGATCCCCAGGTCGGTGGCCACCGCGGTATCGATCCCCCGTCCCGTGAATCCCCAGGTAAACGCGCCCTCCACCTCGGAGCAGGCGCGTACACATCGGCCGCAGACGACGCAACGGTTGTGATCGAGCCCGAAGTCATCGTGGCTCAGATCCATGGCGAGCCCGGGGTAGCGATAGGGGAAGGTCACGTGGTCCATCCCGAGCTCCACGGCCAGGTCCTGGAGCTCACAGTGGCCGTTGGACACGCAGAAGGCGCAGATGTGATTCCGCTCGAGAAACAACATCTCCACGATGGTGCGGCGAAGCCGGGTCAGGCGTTCGCTCCGGGTGATCACCTCCAGGCCCTCCTCCACGGGGGTGACGCAGGCCGGCACGAGTTTCCCGTTGCGATTGGCGATCTCCACCATGCAGACCCTGCACGTTCCCTTCGGGGAGAGCCCTTCCAGGTAACAGAGGGTGGGGATCCTGATCCCGTTCTCCGTCGCGACCTCGAGGATCGTTTGCCCCTTCTTGGCCCGTACTTCCCGTCCGTCGAGCTTGAGGGTTATCATCGCATCACCCCACGTCCTCCCGTCGTCGATCCATCGGCACCTCCGCGGTAATAAAGGGCACGGGGCCCCGCGACGAGCACCCCCGGGGCCTTTTCCCCCGACGAAGTGCCACTTCGGTCATCTTTTGTAAGTACGCACTCGGAGAAGTGAGGATACCTGCAAACGCCCCATCGACCAAATAGGGGGAGCCGATGCTGCACGTGACGCCGGTGAGTTCCCCTTTTCCCACGTGATCATCTCGCCAGGGTCCCAGTTTAAGTGGGGGGTGGGTATTGCTCAACCGTTTGCAACATGATGGACAGGGGCCGTGCCCTTCGTCGGGGATGGCCCACCCGCCGCGCCCGCCCGGGGGGCTAGCCGCCCCCGCGACAGAGGTCTACGTAGAACACCGAGAGGAGATATTCCCCGGCCCCCTCCCGACGGAAGACGCGGAGCAAGTATGTCTGCACATCCTCGGTATAGGGGATCACGCAGTAATTCGCCTTCCGCGTGGCTTCTCCTTGGTAGTGGCCGCAGATGTCGTAGATGAACATCTCGTAGTCCCAGAGGCCGATGTGCTCGATGTAGACGATGGCGGCCTTGCCGGGTTCGAGGGGAATCTTGTACCAGTCCTGGGTATCCGACGTCCCCCCGGGCCCGAGCTCTCCGCCCAGGACCCCCCAGTAATGCCCCGGACCGAGGACGTAGGCCTCGCGCGGGCTGGATGTCTCGGGGAGGAGGGTCCGTTCCTCGATGGGGACGTCCGGGACCTCGATCCCGTAGACCGCTTTCAGCGTCGCGCCGTCGGGGTAACAGGCCGCGCCGGGGATCTCGTAACACGGCGCCGGCGGAGGCGGGGGAGGGGAGGGCGTCGGCTTGGGCGGCGTCGGGGGAGGCGGTGGGGTGGGCACCACCTTCGGCCCCTTGGCGGGGAAGTCCAGGCTCCCCGCGGTGAAACCGATGTG
>JAADIW010000008.1 GCA_013151115.1 Caldisericota bacterium | reverse complement strand
AGCCCATCGGTAACACCTTCACGGTGAAGCTCGAGGTCACCACGGACGCCGACGTGATCGCGGTGGGGATCGACGAGGACCTCCCCACGGGCTGGAAGGTGACCCCGCTGCAGAACGATGGGTTCGTCTACAAGCCCTCACAGATCCAGTGGACCTACCTCGGGCGCCTGCGGGCCGGCGAGACCAAGACCGTTATCTACGAGGTCGAGGTGCCGCCCACCCTGCCCATCGAGCCCCCGCCGCCCGACGGGTGCGGGATCTACGATGTGGAACAGATCGTGGGGGTCGCCGATACGGGTCTCCCCTGCATCGAGGACATCGCCATCGGCGGCGATGCCCAGGTGGAGCTCACCAAGTGCCTCAACGTGCTCGTGGCGATCTCGCGCTGGGACGTGGAGCGGGACACCGTGGACCTCTCGCTCTCCGACCTCATCACCCTGCCCCAGGTACAGCGCGCCATCGCCTTCTGGCTTGAGGAGAGCGAGGTGCCCTACACCTGCGGCGCGGTGATCGATTACGAGACGTTGAAGGAGATCATCGCCCTGTGGCTCACCGACACCCCGATCTGCGAGGCCATGCCCTCGGTGATCCCGAAGGAATGCCAGGGTCGCTAGAGGGGGTGAGCACGGGCTGGTCTTCCGTGCCGACGGGGCGGGGCATCCCGCCCCGTCGGTTTTAAAAGAAGAAAAGCGGGGAACTACACGAGGGAGGTGTACCACCGATGAGAAACATCTTGATCCTTTTAGGTTCCATCCTCCTGGGGGCCCTGAGCGCGGGGGCGGTGACCCTCCAGGTCTCCACCTTCACCCCGGACCCCGGGCAGACGATCGACCTGTGGGCGGCCGACGTCCCCCTCGGGGCGGAATTCATCTGGGATTTGGACGGTGACGGGGTGGCCGACCGGGTCACCGAGGCGCCGCGTATCCGGTGGACCGTGCCCCAGGGGGCCCACGAGGTCCGCCTCACAGTGAAGCGCGGGGACACGGTGATCGCCTCTATCGCGGCCCTGATCGTGGCCGATCCCGTCATCGCTTGCTGGCAGACGGTCCGACCGTCCACGGGGGGCGCCCTGGAGGTGACCGTGACCTTCCGCGCCAAGGGGGAGTTGAGCGCCCCGGGCCTCGAGCTCGCCATCCCCCCGGAGTGGGGTTGGGGCCAGGTACTCGAGCCCATGGACCTCTACAAGACGAAAGGCGGCATGCTCACGGGCACGTGGGCCCGCCAGCTCCGGCCCGGGGATGAGGTCACCTTCCGGTACCTGATCCACCCCCCTTCCCCCGGGGCCGCGTTCGTCTTCACGGGAAAGGCCACGGCCTACATCGACGGACGCTATCACACCGTGCCCATCGCGGGAATCATCGGCCCCTGACCCCCTAGGGGAGGGCGCGGGCGTCCTCCCAGAGGAGCTCGAAGAAACGGCCGAGGATCTCCCCCAGGGAGGGGACGCCGATGAGGGCGATCCCGGCCTCCACGTTCCTCGCGAGGGAGTAATAGGACCAGTTGGCCGACGAGACCAACAGGTCCTCCGTATCCACGAGCAGGAGCTTCGCGTGCAGGGTGGACCCCGGGGGATCGAACCGCACCTCCACCCCGTGGAGGAGGAGGTAGGTGGCCACCTCCCGGGTCCCTCCCGCGAAGCGGGGATCCGTGTATGCTTCACCCCCCTCGAGCAGGACCCGTACCCGTGCCCCCCGGGCCGCCGCCTCGACGAGGCCCGAGACGAGCTCGTTGGAGGGGCTCGTCGGGTACTGGGGGTAGCGACGGAGCGCGTAGAGCGCGAGATCCACCCGGGCCTCAGCGCCCGCGAGGAGCTCCCGGGCCGCCACGAGGTGCGAGGCCTCGCCCCCGGGGAGCTCCGGGACGGGAATGAGGGCGGGGGATCCCGCGCTCCCCGTCCTCACCGTCGCGTCCAAGTGCCCCTCCCACACCAACCGGAAGAATTCCCCGAAGATGTGGGCGACATCCCGCGACCGCACGAGGAGATCGATCTGTACGCTCCCGAAGAGGCCGTTGTAGGTCCAGGGACTGGAGCCGAGGAGGGCGAGCTCCCCGTCGACGAGGAGGAGCTTGGCGTGGAGGGATACGTCGGGGTCGTCCCACCGCACCTCGACCCCCCGCCCCGCGAGGTACGCGAAGGCCGCCTCCCTCTCGGGGACGGGCTCCTCCCCGCGCTCGAGGAGGACCCGCACCGCGATGCCCCGTGCCGCCGCCTCCGCCAAGGCCCCCGTCAGGGCGTTCACCGGGCTGTCCCCCGGGTACCGACGGCAGTCGGACAGCATGACGAGGACCTCCTCGCGGGCCCCCTGGATCGCCCCCAGCGCCCGGTGGAAGTAGCGCGGTTCGGCGGGAGTGGTTAGGATCGGGGTGATCTCCACGATCTCTCCCAGGGCACAGGCGCCCAGGAAAAGGCACGAAATAGCGAAGATCCGCATCGCCCGATATGATTTTGTGGTCAAGGAGGTTTTATGGCAAGGGAACTGAAACCGGATGAATTGCGACGCACCTGTGATCCAACCAAGTTCCCCTTCGCCACCACCGAGGAACTCGAGCCCCTCGCCGAGATCGTGGGGCAGACTAGGGCCCTCGAGGCCCTGGAGGTGGGGCTCAACATAAAGGACCCCCTCAACCGATACAACGTCTACGTCTCCGGTGAACCGGGATTGGGCAAGACCTCCACGGTGATCCGGTATCTACGGGAACTCTCCTCATCCCAGGAGACGCCGCCGGATATCGTCTACGTCTACAACTTCCGGGAGCCCCATCATCCCCGCTACCTCCTCCTCCCCCCGGGGCGGGGCCGCGAGTTCCAACGCGATATGGAGCGCTGCATCGAGTTCGTGAAGCGGGAGCTCCCCAAGGCCCTGGAGTCCGAGGAGTTCAAGGCCCGGGCCAAGGCCGAACGGGAGAGGTTCTCCCGCATGCGGGAGGAGGCGTTCGAGGAGCTCGAGGCCAAGGCCAAGGCGCTCGGGTTCGCGGTGCAGCGCACCCCCTTGGGGATAAACACCATCCCCCTGAAGCCGGACGGGACCCCCTATTCCCAGGAGGAATATGAAAACCTCCCCGAGGAGGAAAAAGAGGCGATCCTGAAGCGCCAGGAGGAGCTCCAGGAGGCGATCCGGGAGCTCTTCAAACGGCTCGGGGCCCTGGAGGAGGAATGGCAGCAGGCGAAGCGCGAGCTCACCAAGCGGGCGGCGGAGTTCCTCATCGAGCCCCGGTTCGCCCAGTTGAAGGCGAAGTACGCCCGCAATGAGAGGGTCCTCGAATACCTGGAGGAGGTCCAGCGGGACATCCTCGAGAACGTGGAGGCGTTGCAGGCCGCGAACAAACAGCCTCCCATCCCCCTACCACAACAACAGGACCAGTATCAGAAATACCGCGTGAACGTGATCGTGGATCATTCCCGCACGGAGGGGGCTCCGGTGGTGGTGGAGGAGAACGCCACTTACACGAACCTCTTCGGCACCATCGAACGCCGCGTTCAGTTCGGGATCATGACCACCGACTTCACCCAGATCCGCGCCGGCGCCCTCCACCGCGCCAACGGGGGGTACCTGGTGCTCTCGGCCCTGAACCTGCTGCGGAGCCCCTTGAGCTGGGAGGCCCTTAAGATCGCCCTCCGCACGGGGAAGATCCGGATCGAGGACCCCGCTCAGATGCTGGGCATCGCCCCCACCGAGGGCCTCCGCCCCGAGCCCGTCCCGTTGGACCTCAAGGTGATCCTCATCGGCCCCCCGTGGCTCTATTACCTCCTGCGGTTCTACGATGAGGACTTCCGCAAGCTCTTCACCATCCGCTCCGACTTCGACACCGAGATGCCCTGGGACGATCGGGCCGAGGAGGCCATCGCCCGGTTCGTGCGTGCCCGGATGGAGGAGGACCGGGGAATCCTCCCCTTCTCCCCCTCCGGGGTGGCGAAGCTGGTGGAGTACGCCTCGGAGATCGCCGGGGACCAACGAAAGATCTCCACCCGGTTCGCGGAGCTCTCGGCCCTGATCAAGGAGGCGAGCTTCTGGGCGAAGAAGGAGGGGGTCCGGACCGTAGAAGCGAAGCACGTGAAAACGGCGATAGAGAAAGGCAAGTTCCGTCACTCGCTCGTCGCCGAAAAGATCCGCGAACTCATCGCCCGGGGGAAGCTCCTCGTGGACGTGGCGGGGGAGAGGGTGGGGCAGGTGAACGGTCTCGCGGTGATCGACCTCGGCGATTTCGCCTTCGGGCGGCCCACGCGCATCACCGCCAACGTATTCACCGGGAAGGACGGCGTGGTGAACATCGAACGCGAGGCCGAGCTCTCCGGGAAGACACACACCAAGGGGATCCTGATCCTGAAGGGCTATCTCGGCGATCGCTTCGCCCGGAAACGCCCGCTCTCCCTCTCGGCCTCCATCACGTTCGAGCAGTCCTACACCATGATCGACGGGGATTCGGCCTCCGCGGCGGAGCTGCTGGCGTTGCTCTCGGCCCTCTCCGGCATCCCCGTGAAGCAGGGGATCGCCGTCACCGGATCGGTGGACCAGAAGGGGCGTCTCCAGCCGGTGGGGGGCGTGAACGAGAAGATCGAGGGGCACTTCCGGGTATGCGAGATCCTGGGGCTGGACGGCACCCAGGGGGTCATCATCCCCGTCGGGAACGTGGACAACCTCATGCTCCCCGAGGACATCGTCCGGGCCGTCGCGGAGGGGAGGTTCCACATTTGGGCCGCGGAGACGGTGGAGGAAGTGGTGGAACTCGCCACGGGGATGCCCGCGGGGACCCCGGACGAGGACGGAGCGTACCCCGAGGGCACCGTCTACCACCTGGTCCAGAAGAGATTGGAGGAAATCCATCGCAACCTGAAGGAGGAGGCGCCCGAAGAGGAGGAAGAGGCCGCCGAGGGGAGCTGAGGGACCTCGGGCCCGGACCGGAAAGGAGGTGCTGATGGTACGCGGCGTCGTCGCGGCGATCGGGGTCGTTCTCCTGGCGGGGTACACGGGGGTCGCCCAATGGGGAGGGCTGACCGCGTATCCGGGCGGTTACCTCTTGATGACTTACCATATCACCACCCCCGAGGGCGCCTATACCTACACCCTGGAGCTCACCCCCAAGGAGGACGGGACTTACACCGTGCGGACTGAGGTCCTGGGCGAAGCGAGCTTGGAGGAGCTGAGCGATGTCGGGCTCTTCTTCACGTGGCAGCCATCGGTGTGGTTCGCCCAAGCCTGGTGGCTCCCCCATTACCTCATGCTCCGCAGCATGGGGGGGCCGTTGGAACCCGGTCGCACCTACGTCCTCTTCGGCGGCATCTCATTCGTAACCGAAGATTACGTGACCGTGGCCGGCGTCAAGGCGGTCAAGGGAATCCTGACCTCGCCCGGTGCCCCGGACGAGCGTGTCGTGCTCGCCATCGCCCCGGACCCCGCGGTGCCCTACCCCGTCCTCATCCGCCAGGAGCGTAAGGAGGGGGGCGACTGGGTGCCGAAATACGAGATGGTCCTTGTGAAATACGAACACCGCTGAAGCAGGGAAAGGGGACATGGAACCGACCACAACCCCGTCGCTGGTGGAGATGAGCGGACTCGAACCGCCGACCTCCGCGTTGCGAACGCGGCGCTCTCCCAACTGAGCTACATCCCCACCTGAATGGCGGTGCAGGGAGTCGAACCCTGAACCTCGCGGTTATGAGCCGCGCGCTCTGACCACTTGAGCTACACCGCCACGGACCTGGTTGCGGGGGCGGGATTCGAACCCGCGACCTCCGGGTTATGAGCCCGGCGAGCTTCCTGGCTGCTCCACCCCGCTTCTGCCGAGGGCGGGATTCGAACCCGCACGGGGATTACCCAGGGGATTTTAAGTCCCCCGCGTCTGCCAGTTCCGCCACCCCGGCACTCCGTGGGAAGCTGGAGCGGGAAACGGGACTTGAACCCGCGACCTCCGCCTCGGCAAGGCGGCGCTCTACCACTGAGCTATTCCCGCTTCCGGTTTTTATTATAGGGGTCCCCCTCATGGGCTTCAAGAGGGTTTGACCCGCTAAAGTTCGATGATTTCGGCCTTCAGACCCTTGAGGTCCACCAGGGCGCAGGTGGCCCGGCCCGAGAGCCACCCCCCGCATTCCCCGGGGTTCACCACCAACGGACGCCCCTCCCGCACGTCCACCTCGTGGGTGTGTCCGTAGACGATGAGATCGTACTTCCCCGAGGCGATCAGGGCCTCGAGGGACCGGGGTTCGTGCATGAGGACGATCCGCCGTCCGCCGAGCTCCACCTCGTAGGGGCCGAAGTTCAGGTCCCCCACGCCCTTGAAACGTTCCCGCAAGAAAAGCTTGTCCCCGTCGTTATTGCCGAATACCCCTATCATCCGCAGGCCCGCTTCCTGAAACGGGACCACCATGAAAGGGGACACGATATCGCCAGCGTGTAGCACGATATCGACCCCTGCCTCCGCGAACCTCCGCAGGGCCGCGCGGAGCCTGTCCATGTGGTCATGTGTGTCGGAAACGACCCCGATCAGCATGCCGCCGAATTTTCCCCGCTCCGCCGCCGGGCGCAAGCGGCGCTCCCCCGGAGGGAGAAGAGGGATGTCAGGGGTGGATCCCGCTTTTGCGGGCGTAGAGCTCCCGGTCGGCTTCCTTCAGCGCCTCCTCCAGATCCCTGTCGCCGGTGGGATCCCATGAGGAAACGCCCGCGGTGATGTCCACTCGGACCCCGGGGCAGAGGATGTTCGTCCAGCTCGATACCGCCTGTTTTAGCCGGTTCACGGCCTTCAGCGCCTCCTCCCGCGTCGCCCCCGGCATCAGGATCAGGAACTCGTCCCCACCCCACCGTATCACCACGTCGCTCTCCCGCACGTTGTCCCGCAGTATCCGCGCCAACTCCACGAGGACCTTATCCCCCACCACGTGGCCACAGAGGTCGTTCACCGCCTTGAAGTTGTCCATATCCAGAATGGCGATCCCGAGCGGCCTGTCCTTCAACTCCTTGAGGTGGAGCTGGATGAAGAGATCGTAATAACGGCGGTTGTAAAGGCCGGTTAAGGGGTCCTTGACGGCCTGCTCGCGTATCTCGCGTTCCAACCTCACCCGTTTCAGCGCCTCGTACAGCTGTTGGGCGAGGATCTCCACCAGCTTCACATCCTCCGGGGAGAACGCCCCCTCCTTCATGGACACGATCTGGATGATCCCGTAATCCCCGATCGGGACGCTGATGAACGCCCGGAAATCGGCGCTTACGGGCTTGGCCGCGGAGATCTTGCGCACATCGTCGCCCCAGAAGGTCTTCTGCTCCCGATATGTGAGGCCCCCCAACCCCTCGTCCAACCGGAAGGGACGGGGAAGCGAGGCGGGCATCTTGCTCGAGTGGCTCACCGGCACCAAGTAATCGCCCTCCCGCAGCGCGAGCGCGCAGTAGTCGAACCCCAACAACCCCTCCAGGAGCTCCACCGCCACGTCACACAGCTCCCGCTCGCTCTCGCACTGGTTGAAGCGGGTGACCGCGTAATGGAGCCGCTCGAGGCGGTCGGCGAACTCCTCCAACTTCCGCGTGTAGCGCACCATCTGCAGCACGTTCGCCACCTGGAGGGCCAGGAGCTCGATCAGCACCCGGGACCCCTCCCGGGCCCCGTCCCGGAGCTTGACCACGAACAACCCCAGCCGCTCCCCCTCGAAGGAGAGGGGGACCACCACCGTGTCCTCGGCCGCGAGCGCCCCGTTGGCCCCCTCGGCGTCCAGGAAGAGGGGCAAACTCTCCTCTCCGGCCTCCCCCGATACGGAGGTCAGCCTGTATCCCTCCCCGTGATCCAAGTAGATGCCACAGAACTCCGCGTCCAACAGCTCCTGACAGAGGGACACCGCTTTCTCACATATATCCCCCGTCTCCTTGCTCATGAAGAGATCGCGGGAGAGGCGCCACAGACGCAGCATCCTCTCCTCCTGACGTTTGCGCCACGTGATATCGCGGTTGAAGGAGAGCGCAGCCCGTTGCCCCCGATAGGTGATGGGCGAGAGGGCCACCTCCGTGTAAAATGTGGTCCCGTCCTTCCTCCTCTTCTTCTCCTCGAAGACCACCGTCTCCCCACGCGCTAACTTCTCGTTCACGTACTCCTTTTTGGCTCCATCGGCGACGAGGTCGCGCACGATGTTCATCCGTAAGAGCTCCTCCCTCGTGTAGCCGGTCTGCCTCGTCGCCGCCTCATTGCAGTCGAGGATGTTTCCCTCTAGATCGGTGATGTAGATGGCGTCCGGCGCCCGTTCGAAGAGCGTGCGAAACCGTTCCTCGCTCTCCCGCAGCTCCTCCTGCCCCAACTTCAGGGCCAGCGCGGTTTCGATCTCCCGTTTGAAATCGCGCATCGTGGACAGGTCTTCCTCGTCGAAGGCGTTCGGGTCATCGCTATCTATGTTGAAGTACCCGATTACCCGGCCCTCATATTCGATGGGGACGGAGATGAACGCCCTGGGCATGAGCTTGGGATCCCCGAACCTCCGCAGCACCTCGTGGGCGTACTTCCGATGGAGCTCCAGTGGATTCCTGATGATGATCACGTCGGAACCCGTACCAACCCGCTCCTGTAGCAGCTCCTCCGGCTTGAACTCCACGTTACCGAGCAGCTTCAAATCCCATCCCACCGCCGCCACATACCGGTAAATCCCTCGGTCGGCGTCCCACCACAGAAACGAACCCGATTTCGCATCGGGGATGAGCCCGATGGCGTATTTTATCGCCGTCTCCGCGATCTCGGGGATGCTCCCGGCCCGCGACAGTTTCTCCAGGAGTTCTACGAAGAACCGCCGGTCGCCAGCGCCCGCTCCGCCGCGCCGTGGGGTGGGCACCGTCCTGGAG
>JAADIW010000108.1 GCA_013151115.1 Caldisericota bacterium | reverse complement strand
TTCGCCTCTTCGGGGTCGTAGGGGAAGCGCTTTATCTCAGGATTGTAACCCACGGTGGGCGGATCAGCGATCTGGGCCGCGGGACTCGCGTGGCCGAACATCACCTTCTCGATGAGTTCTTGGACATTGATGGCCATGTAGATCGCCTTGCGCACCCGTACATCGTGCATAGGGTACTCGGGGGTCTGCTTCATCCCCAGGAACATCCCGCGCCGGGCCGGCCGGGTGACGATAATGAGGTTTGGATTGGCCTTGGCCCGGTCGAAGAGCTCCAGAGGAATGTCCTGGATGATGTCCACGGTACCCGTCTCGATGGCCGCGAGCCGGGTGAAGGAATCCACGATCTCCTTGAAGATGACCTTCTTGACCGGGGGCGGGCCTCCCCAGTAGTCCTCGTTGGCCACGAGCGTGAGGTGATCGCCCCGGATCCATTCCACGAACTTATAAGGCCCGGTGCCGATGGGGTACGAGGCCACCTCCCCTTGGGAGCGGGCTTCGGTGGACTCCTTGTCCATGATGAAGATCTGATGCATGTTCTGCACGAACCAAGCTACCGGGCGAGTGGTCACGATGTCGATCACCCACGGGTCGCCGTCCACCGGCTGCACGGATTTCACTAATTGGCCCGTGGCCAAGAACTCGGAGACACCGGGATCCTTCAAGCGCTCGAAGGTGAAGGCGACGTCTTCCCATGTGAAATCATTCCCGTTGTGGAACTTTACGCCCTTGCGGAGATAGAACCTCCAGGTATAGGGATCCACCCGCTCCCATGAGACCGCCAAGGCCGGCAGCAAGTTTCCGTTCACATCCCGGCGCGCCAACCCCTCGAAGATATTGCTCATGATCGATAGGTTGGAGTCGGCGTCTGATCCATGGGGATCCATGGTCCGGGGAGGCGCGGAGAGGCCGATGACCACCTTCTCGATCGTCTGTGCCCCTACCCCGATGCCCAAGAAGAACCCGAAGAGCACCAAAAGGACACCGACCTTGCGCATACCTACCTCCTTTCGCCGCACTTGATCGCCGGAATCGGGCTTCTCTGCTCCCTTCTCTCACCTCCTTCCCCCGATACGGGGAACGGGGCTTAACGGGTCACGATGGAGACCGCCATACAGGGAGGAGACCGCTCTCCGTTTGCACCTCACGAAAGACGATTATAGCACTTCATGCGGGGGAGGCCGCAAGCGGATTATCGCGCCCGGGAGGACTCGAACCCCCAACCCTCGGCTCCGAAGGCCGATGCTCTGTCCAATTGAGCTACGGGCGCAGATCCCGTGACGCGTAACGGGCTACAAGTGAGGGACACCCTTCCGTCACGCGTCACCCGTCATGGATCCCTGGGAGGAGCGACGGGACTCGAACCCGCAACCACCGCGTCCACAGCGCGGTGCTCTGCCGTTGAGCTACGCTCCTCTCCCGCGCCCGGGAGGACTCGAACCCCCAACCTGCGGCTTAGAAGGCCGCTGCTCTGTCCAATTGAGCTACGGGCGCATCCCCCGATGATGGGTGACCGGTGACGTGTAGCGGGACACGGGGCCCATTCCCGATCACATATCACCCCATCACCGACTGGAGCGGGTAGCGGGAATCGAACCCGCGTCACTGGCTTGGAAGGCCAGCGCTCTACCATTGAGCTATACCCGCCCGCGGAGAGTTGGTCGGAGAGGCCGGATTCGAACCGGCGACCTCAGCGTCCCGAACGCTGCGCGCTAACCAGGCTGCGCTACTCTCCGACCGCCTCCCTGATTATACCCGGGCCCCGCCGGTTCAGGGAAGCACCAAGAAGAGGGTCCTCCCCTCCCGCACCACCGTGAGGAGGATCTGGGCGTCGGGCGGGAGGGAGTCTATGATCGCCTTCCACTCCGCGAGGCTCCGGACCGGCTTGCGGTTCACCTCGATGATCACATCGCCCTTCGCGACCCCGGCCCAGTCCGCCCGGGAACCGTCCCGCACGGAGACCACCAGGAGCCCCTCGACCCCGGCGGGGACACGGTACTGTCGCGCCAGCTCCGGCGTGAGTTCGCGGAGGACCATGCCGAAGTACTTCTCTTGTTCGGTTCCCTCCCCGGGCGTCATCCGGGCGAGCTCCTCCTCGGTGGGGCGCACCCCCAACACCACCTGAACCGTGAGCTGCTTGCCCTCCCTGATGAGCTCCACCGTCACCTGGTCCCCGGGACGGCGGTACATGATCTCGAGCTGGAGCTCGTTCGTGTCGCGGACCGGTTTTCCATCGACGGCGGTGATGATGTCGCCGCGCTGGATCCCGGCCTCCTCCGCGGGACTACCGGGGATCACATCGGACACCAGCACCCCCGATCCGGGCTCCACCCCGAACTGGGCCGCGAGCTGGGGCGTGAGGTCCTGGATGTACACCCCGAGCCAGGCCCTGGTCACCGCGCCCTTGGATATGAGCTGGGGGAGGACCCGCATGATCTCGTTTATGGGGACGGCGAAGTTGATCCCCTCGATGGCGATGCCCTGGGAGCTCATGCGGGCGATGAGGGTGTTCATCCCCACAACCTCGCCACGGGCGTTCACCAGGGGACCCCCGGAATTGCCGGGGTTGATGGCGGCGTCGGTCTGGATCATGCGGCGGAAGTACCCGCGGTCGTCGGGCCGGGGAACGTCGCGGTTGAGGGCCGAGACGATCCCTAGGGTCACGGTGTAGTCGAACCCCAAGGGGTTACCGATGGCGATCACCCAGTCCCCCACCCGCAGGGCGTCGGAATCGCCGATGGGGGCGGCGGGGAGGTCATCGGCGCCCTCCACCTCGAGGACAGCTACGTCGAGCATCTCATCGGCCCCCAAGACCTCGGCCCGGCGGATTTTCCCGTCCTGGGAGATGACCCGGACTTCCTCGGCCTCGTCGACCACGTGGTTGTTGGTGAGGACGTACTTCTTCCCCCCGAACTCGATCACGAATCCCGAGCCCAACGAGGTCACCTTGCGCTCGGGAAGCGGGGGCTCACCGAAGAACCGCCAGAACCATTCGAATCTTTCCCAGGGGTAGGTCCGTTTGGTCACGGCCTCGACCCGGACCACCGCCGGGGCCACCCGGTCGATGGCGGCGTGGATGGCCGCCTGTCCGGAGGCCGCGATGGACTCCTGTACGTCGGTCTGGGCCAAGGCCGTGAGGCCCATCCCCACTATCAACGCCAGAAACACGCCGATCGTCGTCCACTTACGCATGGCTACCTCCTTCGTGGATCAAATGGGGATCCGTTCCGGCGAAGAGATTACCCACCCCGCCATCGAGGTCCAGTGCAAGAATTGTGGAGCTTCCGTGGATCACCGGACACGGCCGGCGAGGCTAGAATCCCGATGATGGGGAGGGCGACCTTCAGGTTCTACGCCGAGCTGAACGACTTCCTGCCCCGGGACCGCCGGTTCCGGGACATCGAGTACGACTTCTTCGGCACCCCCACGGTGAAGGACGCCATCGAAGCGCTGGGGGTGCCGCATGTGGAGGTGGACCTGATCCTGGCGAACGGGGAGCCCGTGGATTTCTCGTACCATCTCCGGGACGGGGACCGGATCGCAGTGTACCCGGTCTTCGAGAGCCTGGACATCTCCGGGATCTCCCCCCTACGGGCCAGGCCCCTGCGTCGGCCCCGGTTCGTGGCCGACGTGCACCTGGGAAAGCTCGTGCGGCTCCTGCGGCTCCTCGGGATCGACGTGGTGCAGCCAGCCGATCCGGACGATGAGGGGCTCGTGCGGATATCCCGTGAGGAGGGCAGGGTCCTCCTCACCCGGGACCGCCACCTCCTCAAGCACGGGGGCCTCACCCACGGCTATTACGTGCGGGCCGACGACGCGGTGGAGCAGGCGCGGGAGGTGCTGCGACGCTTCGACCTCTGGGGGGCGGTGCGACCGTTCACCCGCTGTCCCGTATGTAACGGCCGGTTGGAGCCGGTGCCGAAGGAGGACGTGCTGGGGGAGATCCCGCCGCGTACCGCCGCCTGGCTCGAGGACTACAGCCGGTGCCGATCGTGCGGGAAGCTGTACTGGCCGGGAACCCATTACCGTCGCCTACGGGAGGTCATCGACCGCGTCCTCTCGGGGCGGCCGGGGAGGCCCTCAGCCCCGGAAGGACAGGAGCGCCCGGGCCAGCTCTAGGTCCTCGGGATAGGTGACCTTCAGGTTGCGCGCTTCGCCCGGGACCACGGCCACCCGCCCCCCGGCGAGGAGCACCGCCCCCGCGTCATCGGTGAGGGAGAACCCCCTGCGGACCGCGTCTTCCAACGCGGTCCGGATCAGCTCCCGTCGGAACCCCTGTGGCGTTTGGATGGCGTACAGGCCCGCGCGGTCGGGACCTTCGGCCCGCAGGAAGCCGCCCGCGGCGTAGCGGAGCGTATCGCGCACCGGGATCACCGGGACCGCGGCCCCGTGGCGGACGGTCGCCTCAAGCACCGCGCGGATGAGGTCCGGTCCCACCAGGGGACGGGCGGCGTCGTGGATCAGCACGTATTCCCCCGCGGCCGCGGAGATCCCGGCCAGGGAGGAGTCCTGCCGGCGCTCTCCCCCGGGCACCACCCGCCACGGGAGTCCCAGCCCCGCCAGCGCCCCCTCCACCGCGGCCTCCTCGCCCGGCCGCGCCACCGCCACCACCTCGACGACGGCCCCGGAGGCGACGAACGCCTCGGCGGACCACCGCAGGAGGGGCTTTCCCGAGAGCTCCACCAGCGCCTTACCGATGGGGGCACCGAGGCGCTCACCCCGTCCCGCGGCGAGGATCACCGCCGACGCCCGGGAACGATCGCCCCTCACTTCTCCTCTTTGGGCCGGGAGGGGGTGAGACGTTCGAGGCCGGTCCCGTCGGGGTTGATGGCGTACACCGCCCACTCGCCGTCGCGGTCGGAGTTGAACACGATCCGGCCCGACGCGGACCAGTTGGGGTTCACATCGGTGGCCTTGTCGGTGGTGAGCCGGTAGACCTCCCCGGTCTCGATGTCGAGGACGAAGATGTCGAGGTTGTTCTTCTCCTGTGCGGCCATGTAGACGATCCTCGTCCCGTCCGGGGACCACGAGAGGTACATCTCGTTGAAGGAATTCCGGGTGAGCTGCCTCTCCTCGCCCGTGGTGAGGTCCAGGAGGAAGATATCGTAGCTATCCCCGCCCTGGTCGAGGTACACGAGCTTCGTCCCGTCCGGGGATAGGGCCGGCATGTAGAAGTGTACCGGTTCCTGTTTGGGGAAGAGGAACCCGCATCCGCCGAGCCCCAGGACGAGCCCCGCGACGCCCAAACCGATCGATATCGCTAGTATCCCTTTCTTCACCATGCCTCCTTGGAGGTCCGCCAAATTATACGAGGCCGAATCGCTCTTGACATTGTAATAACGGGGCGGAAACTTGTGGCGATCCCCGTTGCGCCAGGGTACTGTGCCGGGCGGAGTCGCTCAAGCCCTCCGCTTCCTCCGGGAGGAGCTCGCGGGGGCCGGGATAGAGGACGCCCATCGGGAAGCGCTCCTGATCATGGCCCACGTGTTGGGGACGGAGCCCGCCGGGGTGTTGCCCGGCGACGGTGACCTCGATCCGGGCCAGCGGGAGCTCATCGCGGCGTTGCTCGAACGGCGCCTCCGGCGTTTCCCCCTCCCCTACCTCCTCGGTTGGGTGGGCTTCCTGGACTTCGTCCTCTGCGTGCGGCCCGGCGTGTTCATCCCCCGCCCCGAGACGGAGGGGCTGGCCGAGCGGGCCGTGGCCCTGACACGCTCGCTTCCCCCGCGGAGCCTCGTGCTCGACCTGTGTACCGGTTCGGGGGCCCTGGCCATCGCCATCGCCCGGGCCCGGGGGGACGTCCGGGTGGTGGCGGTGGACATCTCCGAGCGGAGCCTGCGGTGCGCCTGGGAGAACGCCCATCGCCTGGGGGTGGCGGACCGCGTGGAGCTCCGCGTCTCCGACCTCTTCCGGCGCGTTCCCGAGCGCTTCGCCCTCATCGTCGCCAACCCTCCCTATGTGGCCTCGGATGAGATCCCGCGGCTCCCCCCCGAGGTCTCCCGGCACGAGCCCCGCGCGGCCCTGGACGGGGGGCGCGGGGGCATGGAGGTCCTCCGCCGGATACTCCGCGGGGCCCCGGCACATCTGGTCCACGGGGGCTGGATCCTCTGCGAGATAGGTGACGGCCAGGGCGAAAATCTGGTACGATTTGCCGAAGAGGTTACAAATTGGTTAGAACTACGGGTGGAGAAGGATCTGGGGGGCCGGGAAAGGTACCTGGTGGGGAGATGGTGGGGACCTACGATATAGCGGTACAGGTCTCGGAGCTCTGCTACGTCACCCCCGAAGGCGTGGCCGTGTTCGACGAACTCTCGTTCACCCTCCTGCGGGAGGAGATCAAGTTCGTGATCGGGCCTCCTCTATCGGGGAAGACGCTCCTGTTGCGGCTCATCATGCGCGAGCTTTACCCCACCCGGGGTCAGATCCTCGTCGCGGGCCGGAACATCCTCCGGCTGAGCTCGAGGAAACTCTACCGTCTCCGGGAGCGCATCGGCTTCGTCCCCTATCCCCCCATCACCCTTCCCCACCGCACGGTTGAGGGGAACCTCCGGTTCAAGCTCCGGGCGTTGGGAATCGAGGGCGAACGGGCGGAGGAGGGCTTGGAACGGGCGCTCTCGCTCACGGGCCTCTCCCCCCTGAAAGAGCTCCACGCGTACGAGCTCGGGGAGGGGGACCGAAGGGTACTGGGCATCGCCGCGGCGGTCTGCAACGACCCGGTGGTGGTCCTCTGCGACGACCCCTTCCGGGATCTCTCCCCCCAGGACCAGGAACGGGTGATCGAAGCCCTGCGCTCGCTGCAGCGGGGCGGGGTGGCGGTCCTCGCCACCGCCCGGGACACGGCCCTTCCCCACAGGTTCGGCTTCCCCAGCGAGGCGGTCCTGTCCCTCCGTCCGGAGGTGGTGGCGTGATCCGGGGGGCCAGCTTCATATTCGCCGAGCTCCTCCGGGCCTCCCTGCGGAACTGGTCCCGGTGGCTCGCCTTCTCCCTCGTCCTGGGCCTCGTCCTCGCCAGCGGCAGCGCCCTGGCGTTGCTCCAGGAGGGGAAGGGAGGGGGCGGCCCCGCCCGGGAGTACTGGATCCTCGTCCTCGGGCTCTCGCCCGAGCTCCGGGACGAGAAGGTGAACGAGCTCTGCTGGGAATTCTGGACCCTCGACGGCGTGACGCGCGTCTCGTACCGGTTCGCCGGGGACGAACTCCCGGGCGGGGGAACGGCGGAGGAGAGATGCATCCTCCTGTGGACCGAGGACGGCGTCCGAGCCGGGGAGCTCGCGGAACGCGTCCGGGAGATCGCCGGGGCGGCGATCACCCGGATCGACACCATCCACCTCCTCGCCTCGCCCCCAGCGAGCCTGCCCCCCCTCTCCCGGGTGATCGCCATGGTCGCCCTGGCGCTGTTCGCATTCGCGACCCTGGTCGCCGGCCGGGTAGCGGTGGCACGCACCCTCGCCGTTTGGCGCAACGAGTGGGACTTCCTGCGCTGCTCCGGGGTGGAACCCTGGAAGCTGTGGGGGCCCTTCGTGGGGACGGCGGCGGCGTGGGGCCTCCTGGGGGGCGGTGTGTACCTGCTCGTCTACGAGGGAATCAGGCTCGCCGTGGCCAACGTGGCGGCCGTGGGCCAGATAGCCCCGGGCTACCTGGCGGGCAGCTCCCTTCCCTTCCTGGTTGCCTTTCTCGTCGCCCCGCTCTGGGGCGCCGCCGCCGGGGGGATCGCCCTCTTCCTCAGCCTCCACAGGAGACCTTGTCCCGCGGACCTGGGGGACCCGGGGGCTTGACCTTCCGCCCGAAGAAGCTCACCCCCCGATGCACCAGATAGGAGATACCTATCCCCACGAACAGGAGCTCCAGGAACCGGAAGGTGAGCACGAAGGCCACCGCCCGTTCCGAGGGTATCCCCACCACGCCCAATATGGCCATCCGCCCCCCTTCGGCGATCCCCACCCCCGCGGGCGTGATCCAAAAGAAGGAGGAGATGATCACGTTGATGCTGAAATACAGGGAGAGTTGGGGGAAGGTGAGCCACGTCTTCTGACCTACCCCGAAGAACACCTGGGGGCGCATGTAGTTACAGAAAACGGCCAACGACTGAAATAGGAACGCCAACAGGGCGTAAAGGGGGCGGCGGCTCAATACCCGGTGGGCGGTCTCCTCCACCTCACAGATCTTCCGCGCGGCCCGGGCGAAGAACCTCGTCCGCGGGAAGAGGGACGCCAGGGCGAAGAAGGCGCGGCTCAGGAGGCGGTAGTTCCTCACGAACGCCCACAACACGAAGAAGGAAAAGAGGAGCAGGCCACCGAGGCTCACCAACAGCACCTTCTTGGTGAAATAGGCGATATGGGGGGACACGATGACGAAAAAACCGCCGATCGACGCGAACAGGATGGTGCTCACGGACGCGAGGATCCGCTCCACCACCACCGTGGCCGTGATCTCCGTTAGGGGGGTGTCCCGCTCCCCCACCAACATCACCCGCACCGGTTCGCCCCCGAGGTACGCCGAGGGGGTGAGGTAGCTCACCGCGAACCCGGAAGCGAGGGACCCGATGAGGCGGGTCCAGCGGGGGCGGATCCCCAGGGCCGAGAGCAGCACCCTCCAGCTGAGGATCCAAAACAAGAGCGCGAGGACCACGTCGCCGAACACGGCCAGGAACCCCCGCCAGCCGAGCTTCCCGATCTCCGTCAACACGTCCAGGGGACCCGCCAAATAGAGGACGAATCCGAAAAGCCCGAACCCCAAAATCCCGAAGAAGGTGCTCAACAGGCGCCTATGCATATCCCCTCAAAGATATCGGCTCAGCGGCGATTTTTCCATTTCGTTCGCGCTTG
>JAADIW010000158.1 GCA_013151115.1 Caldisericota bacterium | reverse complement strand
GCCCCCGGCCCCCCCAGGATCCCGAGCTTCGTCTCCGCGATGTAAAGCATGGTGATCCCCAGCCCCACCGAGACCCGGGCCGCGGTGAACACCTCCGGAAGGACGGCGGGGAGGATGACGTGGCGGTGTAGCTGGAGCGCGTTCGCCCCCGCGGTCCTGACCGCCAGTATGTAGCTCGGGGAGATGTTCCGTGCCGCCCCGTGGGCCGCCACCAGTACCTGGAAGAAGAGGGTGAGGCTCACGGTGATCACCTTGACCGTCTCCCCGACCCCGAAGGCCATGTACAGGAAGAAGAGGAGGGCGATAGGGGGGATGGGATAGAGGAGGTAGATCAGGGGCGAGAACCAACGGTGGAGCCGTTCGCTCGCCCCCACCAGGAGCCCCAACGGGAGGCCGACGGCGAAGGAGAGGATCAGGGAGATGAAGAAGCGCCTGGCCGAGGAGGCGAAGGCGGCGATCCATTGATCCCAGTACTGGATCCCGGCGGCGGCGACGTCCCAGGGATAGGGGATCAGGGGCCAGCCCCGCGATAGCTCCAGCGCGAGCGACATCAAAGTCCAGAAGAGGAAGATGGCGAACGCGGCCGCGAAATAATGGAACGCCTGTCGCATCACGTCTCCAGGGACTTCAGGATCTCCCGGGCCCGCGTCACCACCCGATAGAACTCCGGCGACCGGCGGTACTCCACCCCGCCCATGTCCGGGTTCTCGATCACCTCCACCACCCGCGCGGGCCGCGGCGAGAGGATTATGATGCGCTGGCCCAGGAAGGCCGCCTCCTCGATGTCGTGGGTGACCAGCACTCCCGCGAAGCGGTACATGTGCCAGAGGCTCAAGATGATCTCCTGGATGCGCTCCCGGGTCAGGGTATCCAGGTTCGCCATGGGTTCGTCCATGAGGAACACCTCCGGGCGGAGGGCCAGGGCCCGGGCGATCCCCACCCGTCGCCGCATCCCCTCCGAGAGCTCGGCGGGGTAACGGTTCTCGAATCCCCCCAGGCCCAGCGTCCGGAGGATCTCCCGCACCCCCTCGCGGGGGCGGCGCTGCAGACGTAGGGCGAGCTCGGCGTTCCCCCGTACCGTCTTCCAGGGGAGGAGCCCCGCGTCCTGGGTGATGAACGCCACGTCGCGCCTCACCCCGCGCACCTCCTCCCCCTGGACCGTGATCCTCCCGGCGGTGGGCCTGATGATCCCGTCGATGGCCAGCAGGATCGAGGTCTTCCCGCAGCCCGAGGGACCGATGAGGGAGACGAACTCGCCGTCGGCCACCCGGAAATCGACCCGTTCGACGGCGAGGGTCCGGCGCCTCCCGCGCCCGTACTCGATCCGGAGCCCCTCCACCGAGATCATTCCACGAACTCGCCGGTCACTACCTCCTCGTACGGGTGTTCCAGCCGCACGTACCCCTTGGCCAGGGCCCACCGGAGCACCTGCTCGTAGATCCCACGGTCGAGGGGGCCCGGGGCCGGGAAGCGGGGGACCGCGACGGCGGCGATGGCCGCTTGGACGCTGGGGTGCGACAGCACCTGCTCCGGGTCCATGCCCTGATAGAAGAGCCGCAGGACCTCGGGGGCCCCCAGGGTGAGGAGGCCCTCCTTGCTCTCCCGGTTCATCCTGTCCGCGGCGGCGGCGAACGCCCGTAGGAACGCCCGTACCACCCCCGGCTCCCCCTCCACGAGGTCCCGCTGGAAGACGATCAAGTGGGGGAGCGGCGGGACGCCCGCGAAGTCCTCGAGGGCGGTGAGGCCGAAGCCCTCGGCCTCCGCGAACTTCCGGGAGAAGCTGGCGTACGGTTCCGGCAGAACCGCGGCGGCCACCATCCCGTAGACCACCATCGACGCCATGATGAAGAGGTTGTCCTGGCCGAAATAGATCCGGGGATCGGGCTCGAACCCCCGGGCCCTGAGGGCCGTATCGGTGGCGAACTCGATGTCGGATTGGAGCGGCAGCGCGATCCGGAAGAAATTCCGGCTCCCGAGCAGCGCCACGAGGTCGTCCATCGTGTCCACGCCCGAGTACTTGGCCTGCACCAGGACGGAGAACTGGTTCCGGGGGTCCTCGGGGACGTAGGCGGTGGCGACCACCACGGGATCCCCCCGGGCCGCGAGCAGGATCACCGAGGCCACGTCGGTGATCATCGCGTCCACCTGCCCCGCCTGGAACGCGAAGATCCTGTCCCGTTGGGAAGCCAGGGGGATCAGCTCCACCTGGAGCCCCTCCGCGGCGAAGGTACCCCATTCCACCGCGTACAACACCGGGGCCGAACCGAGGATAGGGGTCAGGGATACCCGCACCGTTTCCGCATTCACACTCACAGCGATGAGGGCATAAAAAAGCAGAATCCAATGTGACTTTCGCATGGCACGCTCATTATAGATCTACGTTTTCGGGAGCGCAATGTGACGGTCACCACTTGGCAAGCGGGCCCCCCGCCGCTATAGTAGCGGCGAGCAACCGCAAGGGGGTGAACGGGCTATGTGTTGTGGCGCGTGGTGGCTTCTCCTGTTGGTGTGGTGGTTGGTCTGGCTCGGCGCGTTCGTTGGTTGGTGGTGCTGCCCGTAGGGTGAGGCGCCTCCTCCCGGCGCTGGCCGCGCTGTTCCTCCTGGGGGTTGCCTGGGGGCAGGGTGTCCCCGGGGGCCGTACGGAGGAACAGTGGTATGAGAGGTTGCGGGACACGGGCCTCCCCCGGGAGGTGGTGGCGGTGCTCCCGGTGGAGATCCCCGGGGCGGGGATCGGGGCACCACAGCGCGTGCTGTTCGTGTTCGTATACATCGACGAGCGGGCGCTGGAATCCCGCACCCGCTGGCGCGACGTCCTCGCCGAGTTCGTGGACAAGGATGCCGTCCTGATCTGGGCTTATAGCCAAATCCCCCTGGTCCAGGTGGTCCGCTTCGACCCCTTGGCCCTCTGGTTTTCCCAAGGTGAGTGGGAGTTCCGGCCGGAGGCCGAGGATTTCACCGACGTGGACGGAGATTTCCTCGCGGGGGAGGTCTATTTCGGGAAGCCCGTGGCGGCGATCGTCCTCCTCGGGGAGGGGTTCACCCCCACAGAGCCCCTCGTCGTCCACTACGGGGACCTCGGCACGGCGGTCATCCCGCTGGTGAGCGGGGACCGGGGCCCGTAAGGGCGCCCCCATCCTCCAGGCCCGCGACGAGCGCCTCCACCGCGGGGCCGATGATCTCGGGTACGTAACCTCCCTCCAATACCGCGAAGGTCGGGAGGCGCAGGGCACCGAGGAGGCGGCCGATCCTCCGGTAGTCCTCCACCTCCAGGCCCATGGAGGCTAGAGGGTCGTCCTTGTAGGTGTCGAACCCCGCCGATATCGCGAGCTGTTCGAACGGCCCCCTCTTCCCCGCTTCATCCAGGGCCCGCTCCAACGTGGCGAGGTAGGTATCGGCCCCGCAGCGGGCGGGCAGGGGGTAATTGAGGCAGTTGTCGCGCGACTCCAAGCCGGTCCCGGGATAGTTCCAGCGTTGGTGGAGCGAGACGTAGACGACCCGTTCGTCGCCGAGGAAGACCGCCTGGGTTCCGTTGCCGTGGTGCCCGTCGATGTCGACGATGAGGGTGCGAAGGCCCGAGATCTTCACCGCCACCGCGAGGTTGTTGAAGTAGCAGAAGCCCCCCAGGAAATGGGGGCCGGCGTGGTGGCCCGGGGGGCGCATGAGGGAGAAGCCCCGGCGCCGCTGTGCCAGGATCGCCCCGCCCACCGCGAGCCGGGCGTAGAAGCCGATGTTGGGATACCTGGGGCAATCAGGATCGTGGAAATCCCCTTCCTCCACCCTCTTTATGTGGGCCTCGGTGTGGACGGCGAGGAGTTCCTCATCGCGCGCGGGTTCCGGCTCCAGGAAGGGGAAACCCGCGTTCTCCAGGTACTGCGAGGCGATGCGCACTCGGGCCGGGGACTCGGGGTGCCAGACCTGTTGGTATTCGAGGCACCTCGCGCTATAAATGATGTCCATGGCCCCGAATTATCGCGCAACCCTTGGAAATGGACAAAAGATCGTGCTCGCCTCCTCCTCCCCCCGGAGGGTGGGGCTCCTGCGCCTGATCGTCCCCGAGTTCGCGGTGCGTCCGCCGGGGGTGGAGGAGGGCCCGATCCGCCGGCCCGCCGATCTCTTGGAGGCCGCGAGGCGCAAGGCCCGGGCGGCACGGGAATCCCCCGAGGAGATCGTGATCGGGGCGGACACGGCGGTCTTCCACCGTGGCCGCTGCTTCGGCAAGCCCCGGGATCCCGGGGAGGCCCGCTGGATGCTGTCCCGGCTCTCGGGCGATTGGCATCACGTCTATACCGGCCTCGTCGCCCTGCGTGGCGACCGGGAGGTCCGGGAGCTCGTCCTCACCCGGGTCCGCTTCCGGGCCCTGTCCCCCGCCGAGATAGATTGGTACCTCTCCCGTGAGGACGTGCTGGACAAGGCGGGGGCCTACGCGATCCAAGGGGCGGCCGCGGCGTTCGTGGCCGAGCTGCGGGGCGATTTCACCAACGTGATGGGCCTCCCCCTCGGCGCCCTGTACCGCCTGCTGCGGGAGCTCGGTTGGCGGCCCGCCCCGGTTGTAACGGAGGGGGGCAGGCGTTAATGTCCAGGGCCACCGAGATGAAACGGGTCGTCATCGTCGAGTCGCCGACCAAGGCGCGCACCATCGGCCAGTATCTGGGCCGAGGGTATCTCGTGCTCTCCTCGAAGGGCCACGTACGCGATCTCCCCGAGAGGGAACTCGGGGTCGACGTCGCGCGGGGCTTCGTGCCCAAATGGGTGGTCAAGAACCGGAAGCTCATCCGGGAACTGAAAAAGGCCGTCGCCGACGCAGCCCGCGTGTACCTCGCCACCGATCCGGATCGGGAGGGCGAGGCCATCGCCTTCGATCTGATGGAGCTCCTGGCGGACGGGAACCGGGAGAGGTTCGCGCGGATCCTGCTCCATGAGATCACCCCGCAAGCGGTGAAGGCGGCCCTGGAGTCCCCGGGGGAGATCGACCTCCGCAAGGTGGAGGCCCAGCGGACGCGCCGGATCCTGGACCGGCTGGTGGGGTACGAGATCAGCCCCCTCCTCTCCCGCGTGCTCGCGGGGAGCAAGTACGAGGGGCTCTCGGCGGGCCGGGTCCAATCGGTGGCGCTGCGGTTCATCTGCGACCGGGAGCTCGAGATCCAGGAGTTCGTCCCCGAGCCCTTCTGGGAGATCGAGGTCGAATTCGCCACCGAGCCCGCCTTCACCGCCAAACTGAAGGGGAAGGTGAAGGACCCCACGGAGGTGGAACGGATAAAGGCGGAGCTCGCGCGGGCCGAGTTCCGGGTGGCCGCCGTCGAGGAGAAGGAGATCCGGAGGAAGCCTCCGGCCCCCTTCATCACCTCCACGCTGCAACAGGCCGCGTCCAGCGAGCTCGGGTTCTCCCCCTCCCGTACCATGCGCGTCGCGCAGGAACTCTACGAGGGGGTGGAGATCGGGGGTAAATCGGTGGGCCTAATCACCTACATGCGCACCGACTCGGTGCGGGTATCGGAGACGGCCATCGCCCAAGCCCGGGGATTCATAGGGGAAAGGTTCGGAAAGGAGTACCTGGCCCCGAGGCCCCGGATCTTCAAGAACAAGAGGCGTTCCCAGGACGCCCACGAGGCCATCCGGCCCACCGACGTGTCCCGGACCCCGGATGAGGTCGGGAAGTACCTCACCCCGGACCAGCGGAAGCTCTACGAGCTCATCTGGCGGAGGTTCCTCGCCACCCAGATGGCGGACGGGATCTGGAAGCGGTACCGGGTGATCCTGAAGGCGGGCGACCACGAATTCGTGGCCTCCACCTCGTTCCCGGTGTTCAAGGGGTTCGCCGAGGTGTTGCGGGTGGGGAAGTTGGAGGACGAGGGGAACCCCCTCCCCGGGGGCCTCGTGGAGGGGACGGCGATCCCCGTGGCCGCGGTGGTGGCCCACGAGAAGCACACCGAGCCCCCGAAGCGCTATACCGAGGGCTCCCTGGTGAAGAAGCTCGAACAGGAGGGGGTCGGACGTCCGAGCACCTACGCCCAAATCGTTTCCGTGATCCAGGAACGGGGGTACGTGGTGAAGGAGAAGGGGGCCCTGCGCCCCACCCTACTGGGGTTCATCGTGGCGGATTTCCTCCGCGAGTACTTCCCCGAGACGGTCCAGGAGAGCTTCACCGCGGAGATGGAAGCGTCCCTGGACCGCATCCAGGAGGGGGAACTGGAGGGCCGGGAGGTGCTCGAGCGGTTCTACGCCTCGCTCTCGGAGAGGCTCCGCGCGGTGAGGGAACGGATGGACCGGGGCGAGCGGGCCTTCGTCGCCCTCACCGACGTCCCCTGCCCCGAGTGCGGCGCCCCCATGGAGGTGCGGGTCTGGAAGGGCTCGCTGTACCTCGGGTGTAGCCGCTATCCCGAGTGCAAGACGACGCGCCCCCTCCCCCCCAGGTTCCGCTACCGCTACCGGCGGGAGCGGATCGAGCTCGCGGAGGGACTGGCCGAGGCCTCCGAGGGGCCGGAGGTCGCCTGCCCCAAGTGCGGGGCGGCAATGGAGGTGAAGCACGGCCGCTACGGCCGGTACCTCGCGTGCCCCGCCTGTGGGCATACCATGCCCATCCCCACGGGGGTCGAATGCCCCGCCTGCGGGGTGGGGGAGCTGGTGGAACGCTTCTCCCGCAAGAACGGGCGCACCTTCTACGCCTGCTCCAACTACCCGGAGTGTCGGTTCACCCTGCCGGGGAGGCCGATCGGCCCCTGTGGGGGATGCGGCAAAGGGGTCCTTTACGAGGACCCCAGGAAGGGCCTCGCGTGCTCCAACCCGAAGTGCGAGAACCCCGCGGCCGTCACTCCTCAGCCAGCATCCTGAAGCGCTCGAGCTTCTGGAGGAGCTCGGAGCCCTTCAGCTTCTCCAAGGCCTCCTTCTGGATCTGGCGTACCCGCTCCCGGGAGATCCCGAAGATCTCCCCCACCTCGTCGAGGGTCTTGGGGGGCTGGCCGTCGAGGCCGTAGCGGAGCTCGAGGATCCGCCGCTCCCGCGGGGTGAGGTACTCCTTCAGGGCCCGGCGGAGCTCCTGCTGCAGCAGCTCCTTGAACGTCTCCTTGGTGGGGGAGACGGCGCCCTCGTCGGCGATGAAGTCCCCCAGGACCGAGCCCTCGTCGTCGTAGCCGATGGGGGTGTCGAGCGAGGCGGTGTAGTGGGCGGTGCGTTTGGCCTTGATGATGTTCTCCACGGTGGTGTCGAGCTCGTCGGCGAGCTCCTCCAGGGACGGGGCCTCGCCGTGCTCCTTGATGTGGTCGCGCTCGGCCTGGTAGATCTTGCGGATGAGCTCGTTGATGTGGGTGGGGACGCGGATGGTACGGGAGCGGTTGGTGATCGCGCGCAGGATCGCCTGCCGGATCCACCAGGTGGCGTAGGTGGAGAACTTGTACCCCTTGCGCCAGTCGAACTTCTCGATGGCCTTCATGAGGCCGAGGTTCCCCTCCTGGATGAGATCCAGGAACGGGAGGCCGCAGCCCCGGTACTTCTTGGCGATGGAGACGACGAGGCGGAGGTTCGCCTCGGCGAGCTTCTCCTTGGCGGTCTTATCGCCGGCCTCGACGCGTTTGGCGAGCTCCACCTCCTCCTCCTTGGTGAGGAGGGGGACCCGCGAGATCTCGTCGAAATACGTACGGATCGGGTTCTCCGGGGAGCGGTGGTGCTCCTCTTCCTCCTCCCACTCCCAGAGCTCCTCCTCGGCCTCGAGGTTCTCGAGGTATTCCTTGGCGTTCAGTTCCTTCTCCTTCACGTTGCCCATACCATCACCTCATTTTTTAATGGCTAAAGGCTTTTGCCTTTATTGTCATCCTAAGCGCTGCCATTATACCGCGAAAAAGGGCCTTTGATAAGGTCCCGAACGGGCGCTTCCGGTCCGTAAAACCAAAGTGCACAAATCCCGCGGCTGGATTGACGCTCGCGACGGGGCCCCCTATGATTCAACCGAAAGGAGGCGCGATGAGCCTGTTGGGGATAGCCATCGTCGTGGGCATCATCATCACGTTCCTCTCCAGCGCCATCAAGATCGTGCGCGAATACGAGCGGGGCGTGATATTCCGGTTGGGAAGGCTTGTAGGGGCGAAAGGCCCGGGCCTCTTCTTCATCATACCCATCGTGGACAAGATGGTGAAGGTGGACCTCCGCACCATCACCCTGGACGTCCCGCCCCAGGAGGTGATCACCCGCGACAACGTCCCGGTACACGTGAACGCGGTGGTCTACTTCCGGGTGATGAACCCCACCGACGCGGTCGTCCAGGTGATGGACTTCATCGAGGCCACCCGTCAGATCTCCATGACTACCCTGCGATCGGTCCTCGGCAGGGTGGAGCTGGACGAGATCCTCTCGGAGCGGGAGAAGCTCAACCAGGAGCTCCAGCGGATCATCGACGAGCACACCGACCCGTGGGGGATCAAGGTGATCACCGTGGAGATCAAGGACGTGAAGATCCCCCAGGAGATGCAGCGGGCCATCGCCCGCCAGGCCGAGGCCGAGCGGGAACGCCGTTCCAAGATCATCAACGCCGAAGGGGAGCTCCAGGCCGCCGAGAAGCTGCGTCAGGCGGCGGAGATCATGCAACGGTCCCCCGGTGCCCTGCAGCTCCGCTATCTCCAGACCCTCTCCGAGATCGCCACCGAGAACGCCACCACCGTGGTCTTCCCCGTGCCCATCGATCTCCTGTCCGCGTTGCGCGGGATGAACGCCCCCCGCACGGAGGGGTAAGGGGCCGTGAGGCTCTGCGTCCTGGGGAGCGGTTCCTCCGGGAACGCGGTCCTCGTGGAGGGCCCGGGGGGCTACCTCCTCGTGGACGCGGGGTTCTCGTGGCGGGAGATCAAGGCCCGGGCGCGGCGGGCCGGTTTCCCATCGCGGCCCTGATCCTCACGCACGAACACGCCGACCACGTCCGGGGCCTACGCACCCTTTACCGGCGGGGCACGCCGATCCTCGCGAGCCCCGGGACCCTGCGGGCGTTGGGGCACCGGTTCCGGCGCGCGATCCCGTTGAACGGGGAGGTGGAGGCCGCCGGCCTGAGGATCTCCTCCTTTCCCGTCCCCCACGACGCCCGAGATCCGCGGGGGATCGTGCTCGAGCTCGACGGAACGCGGGCGGGGATCGTCACCGATCTGGGGGAGGTGCCCGGGGCGGTGCTCGAGGCCCTCGCCGGGTGTGAGGGCCTCGTGTTCGAGGCTAACCACGACCTGGAGCTCCTCCTCTCCGGTCCCTACCCCTGGCCCCTGAAGCTGCGCATCCTCGGCCCCCGGGGGCATCTCTCCAACGACGTCGCCGGCTCGGCGTTGGCCGAGCTCGCCCCCCGGGCCCGCGCCGTGTTCCTCGCCCACATCTCGCAGGAGAACAACCGCCCCTCCTTGGCGCTGGAGACGGTGGCGCGGCACCTCGAACACTGGGACGGCGCCCTATACCTCACCTACCCTGATCGCCCGGGCGCCGTGGTCGAACTGCCCGCCTAGCCCGGGGAGGGGCCGTGGCCATGGGATTCGTCTATAATCGAGGTCGTCGGCCCCGTATATCACCCCAGTCGATCGCGGAGGATGGAGGATGATCGATCCGGTGGAGTTGGCGGCGGAATTGGTCCGCATCGAGAGCCTCTCCGGACACGAAGGGGATCTCGCCGATTTCCTCGTCAAGACCCTGCGCCGGTTCGCGGCGGTGGAACGGGGCCCCCTGGGCTCGGTCATCGCCGAGCTCAGGAACGGGGAGGGCCCCACCCTGGTGTTCGAGGGCCACATGGACACCGTTCCCCCCGGGGACGAGGCGGCCTGGTCCGTCCCCCCGTTCGCGGGGGAGGAAAAGGGGGGCTATATCTGGGGACGGGGCGCCGTGGACATGAAGGGGGCCATCGCCGCCCAGATCGCCGCCGCGGCCGCCTCCCGGGACGCGGTCCGCGGCACCCTCTACCTCGTGTACGTCCCCCACGAGGAGACGGCCGAGGGCGCGGTGCTCGAGCGGGTCCTGGACGTGATCGATGTCCCTGATCTCGTGGTACTGGGTGAGCCCTCGGACCTCCGGTTGGGCATCGGCCACCGGGGGCGCGCGGTGATCAAGCTCCTCGCCCGGGGGAAAACCGCCCACGCCTCCATGCCCGCCCTCGGCCAGAACGCGATCACGCTCATGATCAAGCAGCTCCCCAAGGCCCTCTCCCGGGAACTCCCCGGGGATCCCGTGCTGGGGAAGGGGACCCACGCCGTGACCTCCATCTACACCCCCACATGGGGCCCCATCATCCCCGACCGCTGCATCGCCGAGATCGACCGGAGGATCGTGGTCGGCGAGACCCGGGACTCGGTGCTCGGGACCTACCGGGACCTAGACCTGGAGGCCGCCATCGCGCGGGAGGAGCTCCGGAGCTACACGGGGGAGTCGTTCACCGTGGAGCACTTTTACCCCGCGTGGTACTTCGATCCCGCCGAGGGGTTCGTCCAGTGGGCATGGCACGCGCTGGACCATCCCCCGTTCCGCGTCTGGAGGTTTTCCACCGACGGAGTGGTCTCCGCGGGGACTTACGAGCTCCCCACCATCGGCTATGGGCCGGGCGAGGAGTCGCTGGCCCATCAGCCGGACGAGCGGGTGGCGGTGGGGGACATCGCCCGCGCGGCCGAGGGCTACCGCCGCCTCATAAAACGCATGACGGACCTCGAGAGGGTCCTGGTCAAACGGGAGCCCCTGGGGCTCCTGCGGCGGCCGGAGCGGTCGGCCCCGTGATGGACGTCGCCATCGCCCTCCGGGGGGTGCGCAAGGCCCTCGGCGGCCGCGAGATCCTGCGCGGGATCACCCTGGAGGTCCACCGGGGGGACGTGTTCGGGTATCTCGGGCCGAACGGGGCGGGGAAGACCACCACCATCCGGGTCATCCTGGGCCTCCTGTCCCCGGATTCCGGGGAGGTCTCCATCTTGGGGAAGCGGGCCGGCCCGGGGCCGCGGTCGCGGGTCGGGTTCGTGCTGGAGAGCGACGGGCTCTTCGACGGCCTCACCGCCGCGGAGAACCTCCTCCTGTTCGCCCGCCTCTACGGGGTGAGGGGGCCCCGGATCGACGAGCTCCTGGAGCTCGTGGGCCTCCCGGGCGAGAGACACGAGCGGGTGGGGAAGTTATCGCGAGGGATGCGCCAGCGGCTCGCCCTGGCGCGGGCCCTCCTCCACGACCCCGAGATCCTGGTGCTGGACGAGCCCACCGTCGGGCTCGATCCCTCGGGGCAGATGGAGCTCCGCGGCCTCGTGAGGGAGCTGGCCGCCGCCGGGAAGACGATCTTCTTCAGCTCCCACAACCTCGACGAGGTGGAGCGCCTCTGCAACCGCATCGCCCTCATCCACCGGGGGGAGATCCGGCTGCAGGGGGAGGTCGAGGCGCTCCGCGCCGGGGGTCGGGGCTACGTGGTGGAGCTCAGCGCCGAGCCCCCGCCCGCCGCCGTGGAGGAGCTCCGGGCCGACGGGCGCCTGGGGCTCACGGAGGCCCACGGTCGCCGCCTGGTCCTCGATCCGGCGGACGGGGTGGGGATCCCGGAGCTCGCCCAGGCACTCCAGGCGCGGGGCCTCGAGATCGAGGCGATCTACCGGCGCCGGGCCTCGCTGGAGGAGCTCTACCGCCGGATCCTCGCGGAGGGCACATGAGGGATTTCCTCACGATCGCGGCCCACTCCCTGCGCGCGAACCTGCGGCACCGCCAGGGGATGATCTCCGTGGGGGTGCTCGCATTGGGGATCGTCCCCGTGTTCTTCGGGATGAAGGGGACGTTGGCGGAGATCCTCGCGAAGGGGCCCTGGGACGTAGTCGGCCCGTGGGCGCTCAACGCCCTCGGGCTCTCCGGGTACCTCGTGTCGCTCTTGTGCGTGGTGTTCCTGGGGGTCCTCCTCGGGGTGGGGACGCTCACCCAGGAGAAGGCGAAGGGCGCGTTGGAGGCGCTCCTCGCCACCCCCATCCGGCCGGGGGCCGTGTGGTGGGGGAAGACGGCCGGGAGCTTCCTCCCCGCCCTGGCGGTGGGGATCGTGGTGAGCTTCGGGGTCCTCTGGGCCCTGAACGCGGCCGCGGTGGTGCCCGTGCTCGGGCGGCCCATCCTCCCCGGCCCGGTGGCGGCCACGGTGGGGGTGGGGGTCCCGCTCCTCGGCCTCGGCATCGCGGCGTTGGTCAACTTGGTCGGCCTGCTGGTGGCCAATCCCAACATCGCCTCCCTGGCGGTGGTGATGATCGTGCTCGCGGTGTCCAACGTGCTCCCGCGCCTGGGCCTCGGGTTCGCCCAATGGTCGTTCGCCTGGGCCAACGCGGGGGTGGGCCTCGTCATCCTCGCGGCGTCGGCCCTCGCGGCGCGGAGGTTGCTCAGCAAGGAGAG
>JAADIW010000057.1 GCA_013151115.1 Caldisericota bacterium | reverse complement strand
ACATGCGCATGGACCCCTCCCAGGCCCTGACCGCCCACGAGATCGTGAATCGCTGGCCGGAGAGGGAGATCGCCCGGATCCTCCGGGAGTACGGGGAGGAGCGGTACGCCCGGCGTATCGCACGGGCCATCGTGCGATCGCGGCCCATCGCCACCACCACCGAGCTCGCCGAAATCGTGGCCCGTTGCTATCCCCCGGGGCGGCGGCGTATACACCCCGCCACGCGGACCTTCCAGGCGTTACGGATCGCGGTGAACGACGAGCTCGCTGCCCTACGGGAGGGACTGCTCGCGGCGATCCGGATCCTGCGGCCGGGGGGAGTGGTGGTGGCCATCTCCTTCCACTCGCTGGAGGACCGGATCGTGAAACACACCTTTCGCCAACGCTGGATCGCCGGCGAGGTGGAGATCCTGACGAAGAAGCCGCTCGTGCCCTCCCCTCAGGAGGTGGCGCGGAACCCCCGGGCGCGCTCGGCCAAGCTCCGCGCCGCCCGGCGGACCGGCGGCAAAAGTTCGGCCCCGGGGTAGCCGATGTCGTCGATCGAGGGGACGGGGTGCCTTAAGCTCCCCCTCGATGTACGAACCACTGGGAGGGGGAGAGGTCCACTGGCAGCGGCTCGCCCTCGCGGCGATCGCCATCTTGGCCATCGCCGGACTGGTGTTCCTATACCTGTGGTTGAACTCCCGCGTGATCATCCTGCGCCGTGAGCTGGCCTCCCTTTATCTCGAGGTCGCGGACCTGGAGAAGGAGAAGCTCTCCCTGGAGTACCACGTGAGCCGGGCCTTCTCCCCCGAGAGGTTGGAGGAGAAGGCGCGGGAGTTCGGGATGGCCCCCTTGCCGGAGGACCACATCATCCGCCTGCGGGTAAATGCGGGGGGAGATCGCGATTAAGCGGGCCACGGTGGTGTTCGTCCTCCTGGGACTCGGGGCCCTGGCCGTCGTCGCCAGGTTGTTCCAGGTCCAGGTCGCCGAACACGCCCGTTGGGCCCGGCTCGCGCGCGAGATCCAGGAGGAAGTGGTGACCCTTCCCGCTCAGCGGGGGACGATCTACGACCGCAACGGGCTCCCATTGGCCTACGACGTGCCCGCGTACGATATCGCCCTGGACAATTACCACATGACCAAGCCCGAGCTCCTGGTGGATCTCCTGGTGGAGGTGCTCGGCCTTCCCCCGAAGAAGGCATCGGCGCTCGTGTACCGGGAGGGGTATTTCACCTGGGTCATGCGCCGCGTGGACCGGGCCGTGGGGGACGAACTCCGGCGACGGGCCGACGCGCTCGGGATCCGCGGCCTCCTCTTCTTCAATTCCTGGACCCGTGCTTACCCCCAGGGCCTCTACGCCCTGGACCTCGTGGGGATCGTAGGGGTCGATGGGCAGGGGCTCGAAGCGCTCGAGTACGCCTTCAACCGCGAGCTGGAGGGGGAGGAAAAGGTACTGCGGCTGGTGCGGGGCCGGGACGGGCTGGTGTACGAATACTGGGTGGAGGAGCAGGGCCGAAAGGGCAAGGACTTGCATCTCACCATCGACGCCCGGGTCCAGCGGATCTGCGCGGAGATGCTCGACCGGGGGGTCGAGCAGTTCCGTGCCATCCGGGGCTTCGCCGTGGTGTTGGATCCCCGCACCGGGGAGATCCTCGCGCTGGCGCAGTCCCCGCGCGCGGGGCTCGAGGACCCCGATCCCTCCCTCCTCCACTCCTGGGCGGTCACAGATCCCATCGAGCCCGGCTCCACCCTCAAAGCGCTGGTCGGTACTGCGGCCCTGGATCTGGGGATCGTGGATCCCTTCGAAGAATTCAACGCCAACTCCCCCATCTACGTTGACGGCCAGCCCATCAGGAACGCGGAGGGGAAGAGCTACGGGGAGGTGTATTTTTGGGTGGGGATCACCAAGTCGATAAACACCGTGCTCGTCCAAGTGGCACTCAGATTGGGGGTAGAGCGGGCGTGGGAGTACCTGCGGCGGTTCGGGGTCGGGGAGTCCACGGGGGTGGAACTCCCCGGGGAGGCGTTGGGCACCATCCGCCCACCCGGGGAGTGGACCCGGGTGGACCTCGCCACCGCTGCGTTCGGCCAAGGGGTGTCGGTGACCGGACTACAACTGGCCCGCGCGTTCTGCGCCATCGCGGCCGACGGCCTCCTCCCCGAGCTCCACATCCTGCTGGGGGAAAGGGGGACCCCGCGGAGGGTGGCCTCGGCGCAGGCGTGCGCCACCATGCGGGAGATGTTGCGCCTGGCCGTCAAGTGGGGGACCGGTAGGGGCGCCGATCTCCCGGACTTCGAGGTGGCGGGGAAATCCGGCACGGCGCAGAAGCCCCGCGAGGATGGGATGGGGTATTACGACGACAGGGTATGGGGGGCCATGGCCGCCTTCTTCCCCTGGTACGCCCCGGAGTACGTGGTCCTGGTGGTCTATGACGAACCCAGCATCTGGCCCAATTGGGGAGGATCCACCGCCGGTCCCACGGTGAGATGGATCATCGAGGAGATGCGCCGCCAGGGCTTGATAGCGCCTTATCCCCAGCGGGAAACACGGATTGAACAACGACTGAGGGAGATGAAGAAAAGGGGGCCTTGGTGAGTCCCCGAGGACCGTGCTCGCCCCACCTCTGGAAGGGACGGCCCCGCAGGCCTTTCGGTGGCCGACACGAGAGGAGCCCCGACGCCATCGCGGGAAAGAGCGGAGGGGAGGATCCATTAGAATAGACGTGGAAAGGAGCGGGAGATGCGCATGGTGGACCTCATCGAGAAGAAACGCGACGGCCTCGTCCTGACCGAGCCGGAGATCCGCTGGATGATCGAGCGATACGTCGCCGGGGAGATCCCCGACTACCAGATGTCCGCGTTCTTGATGGCGGTCTACTTCCGCGGGATGACCGAGGAGGAGATGGTGGCGTTCACCGCCGCCATGGCCGAAAGCGGCGCCCGGGTGGACCTCTCCGAGGTCCCCGGGGTCAAGGTGGACAAGCACTCCACCGGCGGCGTGGGGGATACGGTGACCCTGGTCCTGGTTCCCCTCATGGGGGCGGCGGGCTACGTGGTGGCGAAGCTCTCGGGGAGGGCCCTGGGGCACACCGGTGGGACCATCGACAAGTTCGAGTCCATCCCCGGGGTACGCACCGACCTCTCCCCCCGCGAGATCATCGATCAGGCCAAGCGGATCGGGGTCGTCATCGCCGAACACACCCAGGACGTGGCCCCGGCGGACAAGCTCCTGTACGAGCTCAGGGACGTCACCGGCACGGTGCCCTCGCTCCCCCTGATCGTGGGCTCGGTGCTCTCGAAGAAGATCGCCGGTGGAGCCGACCTCATCGTCCTGGACGTGAAATGCGGCGACGGTGCCTTCATGCACACCCTGGACGAGGCCCGGGAGCTCGCCGAGGCCCTGGTCCGGGTGGGTAACAAACTCGGGAAACGGTTCTCGGCCCTGGTCACGGCCATGGACCAGCCCCTGGGCAGGATGGCGGGGAACGCGCTGGAGGTCAAACAGGCGATCGAGGTCCTCCGCGGGAGGGGCCCGGAGGACCTGCGCGAGGTGACCCTCGCCCTCGGTACGGAGCTCCTGTTGCTCGCGGGGGAGGAGAGGGACGAGGCCGCCGCCCGCGAGAGGCTCGAGCGACTGCTGGACGGCGGGGCCGCCTGGGGGAAGTTCGTGGAACTGGTGGCGGCCCAGGGCGGGGACATCCGCTGCGTGGAGGATCCGGGGAAGCTCCCCCGGGCCCGGGAGGTGGTGGAGGTGCGGGCCCCGCGCTCGGGGTACGTCCGGAGGCTCTCCGCCCGGGCGATCGGCGTGGCCGCGGGACTACTGGGGGCCGGTCGCGAGGTGAAGGGCCAGGATGTGGATCCCGCCGCCGGGGTGGAGCTCCTCGCCAAGGTCGGCGATGCCGTGGAGGAAGGCGGGCCACTGGCCCGGCTGCATCTCGGCGGGAGGGCACGGCCGGAGGAGGCGCGGCGCCTGGTCGCTGAGGCCTTCGAAATCGGGGACGATCCCCCCGAACGTGGGAAGCTGGTCCTCGCCCGCGTGCGATGAGCCCGGAGGAACTCCGCTTCAGGGGCCGCGATGGCCTTCCGCTGCGAGGATACCTGTGGCCCTCACTGGGCAACGGGCTCCTCACGATCGTCCACGGCTACGGGGAACACGCCCGACGATACGGGGCGTTCGCGGGATGGCTCGCGGCCCGCGGATGGAACGTGGCCGCCCTCGATCTGCGGGGCCACGGGGCGAGCGGGGGACGACGGGGACACGTATCTTCCTTCCGACAGTACCTCGACGACCTCGACGTCTTCCGCGATGTGATCCGGCGGAAGGTGGACGCGGCGGTCGCCGTGGTCCTCGGACACAGCCTCGGAGGGCTGATCGTGGCCCGGTACTTGGAGGAGGGGGACGTGGGGATCGACGCCGCGGTGTTGAGCTCCCCCGCCCTGAGGATCGCCATCCACGTGCCCCGGTGGAAGCGGGCGCTGGCACGGTGGGCCTCTCATCTCATCCCCTGGCTTTCCCTTCCCAGCGGCATCGATGCCGCCTCCCTGAGCCACGATCCCGAGGTGGTGGAGGCCTATCGCCGGGATCCCCTGGTACACCGGGTGGCCACGGCCCGCTGGTTCGTCCAGACCCTGGTCGCCCAACGCGAGGCCTTGGCGCGGGCGCGGACGATAGAGATCCCCCTTCTCGTCATCGTCGGGGGCGCGGACCGGATGGTATCGTTGGAGGCCATCGAGGAGTTCATGGAACGGTGCGGGAGCCGGCGGAAGAAGCTCCTGGTTTACGAGGGGTTCTACCACGAACCGCTGAACGAGATCGATCGTGCGCGGGTTTGGAAGGATATCTTGGACTGGCTCGAGGCCATCAAGGCGTCGTGCCGCCATGGCCTTGCGCATCGCGGCCCCAACGGGGAAGATCGCGGGTGATGCGGAGGGCGTTAGCCGCGGCGATCAAGTTCTATCAGCTCTTCGTCTCTCCCCTCCTCCCGAAACGGTGCCGGTTCTACCCCACGTGTTCGGAGTACGCCCGGGAGGCCATCCTCAAGCACGGGGTCCTAAGGGGGGGTTATCTGGCCGCGAGGAGGCTTCTCAGGTGCGGCCCTTGGCATCCCGGGGGGTACGATCCCGTGCCCGAGCTCAAACGCCCTCCGGCCGCGGGCGATGGCCACGTCCCCGCGGCCGGGGGCGCTCGGCGCGTGGGCCGTCTCAACCGGCCCCCTTGAGCACCTTCTCCTCGAACTCCCGGCGGACCTCCTCGTAGAAGCCCGGGACGAGCCAGAGCTCCAGCGCCACGGCGGCCAGGGCCTTGGCGGCGGCGATCATCCCCTTCCGCGCCTCATCCGACCGGGCCGCGGCCGCGAACTCGTGGGAGTGGCCGGGGGTCCCGGTGGGAGCGATCTTGATGTAGGGGTGGATGGCGGGGATCGCCTGGGAGATATCCCCCATATCGGTGGACCCCATCCCTCCCCGGGGCTCCTCGATCTCGTACCCCAGCTCCTCGATGTGCCGGCGGAAGGATTGGGCGAGGTGATGGTTGGGCCGCATCGCCTTGTATTCGTGGCCCACCCGGGTGAAGGTCAGCTTCGCACCCGTGGCCAGGGCGGCCCCCTCGGCGCACTTCCTGAGTTTTTCCACCAGTTCCTCCTTGTAGTCGTCATCGATATCCCGCACGTAGAACAGGGCGGCGGCGTACTCGGGGACGATGTTGGGCTTGGTGCCGCCGTGGGTGATGATCCCGTGGATCCGGGCTCCATCCCTGATGTGCTGGCGCAGGGCGTTGAGGGCTACGAAGGTCTGGATCACCGCGTCCAGGGCGTTTATCCCCTCCTCGGGAGATCCGGAGGCGTGGGCGGGCTTGCCGTGAAACTCGATCTTCACCTCGGTGATGGACAGCGACCCCCTCTCCACCAATGTCCGGTCCGAGGGGTGCACCATCATCGCCACGTCCACGTCGGCGAAGGCCCCGGCCTGGAGGAGCTTGATCTTGCCTCCCCCGCCTTCCTCGGCGGGCGTCCCGATCACCATGAGCCGCCCCGGGAGAGCCCCCTTGAACGGGGCGAGCCCCAGCCCCGCCCCCAGGGCGACGGTGGCGATGATGTTGTGGCCACAGGCGTGGCCCAACTCCGGGAGGGCGTCGTATTCCGCCAGGAACGCCACCGACGGCCCATCGGCGCCCACGGGATGCACCGCCACGAACGCGGTCTCGAGCCCGCCTATCCCCCGCTCCACCCGGAAGCCCCCGCGCTCCAGGGCCTCGGTGAGCCAGGCCGCGGCCCGGTGCTCCTGGAAGGCCGTCTCCGGGTTCTCGTGGAGTTTGAGGGCGATATCCCACAGCTCATCCGAGATATCGTCGATTTTCCGCCAGACCTCCGCCTTCACCTGGGATAGATCCATCGCCACCTCCTCGATCACCGGGACAACTCGACGTACCTCTCCCGCAGGGCCTCGCGTTCCCGCGGGGTGAGATCCCCCTCGGTCCCCAGGAGGTCCCGTCTCCTCCGGGCGCTTATGTAAAGGGATATCGCCGCGGCCACCGAGACGTTGAACGATTCCACGAACCCCCACATCGGGATCCGGAAGGTCCCGTCACAGAAACCGAGGGCTTTTGCGGAGACGCCATCCCTCTCGTTGCCGAAGACGAGGGCCAGCGGCTCCCCCACGGGGAGCTCCTCCACCGCGAGGGCACCCCGTCCCGGCATCGCGGCGTAAACCCGGTACCCCGCCTCCTTGAGCTCGGGGAACGCCCGCTCCGCGCGGCGAAAGCGCTTGACGAAGAGCCATTTCTCCGCCCCCTGTGTGATCGCCCGGGATGGTTCGAAGGGGACGAGTTCCTCGATGATGTACACGTTCAGGATCCCCAGCGCCTCACAGGTGCGCAGGATCGCCGCGGCGTTGTGGGGGTTGGCGAAGTTCTCGCACACCACAGCGAGGCCCTTCAGGCGCCCCGCCACCACCCGTTCGATCCTCTCCATCCGCTCCCGCGTGACCATGGCGGCTACGACCAGACGCCGGGGATATGCGCCCCGCAGCGGGGACAGGCACCCTCGCTCAGGGCGTTCCCCTCCACGAGGAAACCGTAACGGCGGATGAGGACTTCCCCGCACGAGGGGCACACCGTGTCCTCGCCCTGTCCGGGCACGTTCCCGAGGTAGACGTAATTGAGTCCCACTTCCCTTCCGATCTCCCATGCCCGGACGAGCGCCGAGAGCGGGGTCGGGGGGTGGGAATGCATCCTGTAGGCGGGGAAGAACCGGGAGATATGCCACGGGATATCGGGGGAGACCCCACGGATGAACTCCGCGATCCACCTCAACTCCTCCTCGGAATCGTTGATGCCCGGGATGATGAGGGTCGTCACCTCCACCCAGATACCCCGTTGGTTCATCCCCTCGATGGTATCGAGGACCGGCTGGAGCGTCGCCCCCATGTAGCGGCGGTAGGTCTCCTCCCGAAACGCCTTGAGGTCCACATTCGCCCCGTCGAGGTACGGGGTGATCTCGTCCAACGCCTCCCGGGTCATGTATCCGTTGGTGACGAACACGTTTCTAATCCCCAGGGCATGGGCCCGCTTCGCCACCTCGTACGCGAACTCGAAGAACACGGTGGGCTCGGTATAGGTATAGGCGATTACCGGGGCCCCGGAGTTACGGGCCTGGCGCGCGATCTCTTCGGGTTCCACCCGCTCCCCGGCGATCCTCCCGCCGTGATCGCGGGGATACTGGGAGATGTGGTGGTTCTGACAGAACTCACACCGGAAGTTGCACCCCACCGTCGCCAGCGAGAGGGCATCGGCCCCGGGGAGGAAATGGAACAGGGGCTTCTTCTCGATGGGATCGAGGGCCACGGACACCACCCGGCCGTATACCAAGGAATAAAGGGTCCCATCGCGGTTTTCCCTCACGGCACAGATGCCACGTCCCCCAGCGGCTATGACACAGCGGTGGGCGCAGAGGTTGCAGCGCACCCGTCTGTCCCCGAAGGGCTCCCATAGCATGGCCTCATGCATTCCGTGAGGATCTTAACCGTGGGGACACGCCGGGGCCAGCGAACTCGGCCACACGGGCACTTGCCGGGACACGCGCCCCCGATCCGCGCTCAGCCCGTTCCGTGGCGCCGGAGCATCCACCTCCACGCGGTGGCGATGATATCCTCCAACGAGGTGAAGCGCGGTTCCCAACCGAGCTCGCGTCGGGCCCTGGTGGGATCGGCCACCAGGGCCGGGGGATCGCCGGGACGCCGCGGCCCCTCCACCACGGGGATCTCGCGGCCGGTGACACGCCTACAGGTCTCTATCACCTCGCGCACGGAATGGCCGGTGCCGGTCCCGAGATTGTAAGCCGTGCCCGCCCTCCCCTCCCGCAGCCGCTCCAGGGCCAGGACATGGGCGTCCGCGAGGTCCACCACGTGGATGAAATCCCGTATACAGGTGCCATCGGGCGTTTCGTAATCTGTCCCGAAGATCTCCACGTGATCGCGTAACCCCAGGGCCGCCTCGAGCACGATGGGGATGAGGTGGGGCTCGGGGTCATGCCATTCGCCGATCATCCCGCCGGGATCGGAACCCGCGGCGTTGAAGTACCGCAGGGCCACATACCGTAGACCGTACGCCCGGGCGTAATCGGCGAGGATCTCCTCGAAGATCCACTTTGTGCGTCCGTAGGGGCTCTTGGGGCGCTTCGGGTGATCCTCGGGGATGGGGATCCGCTCCGGGTCGCCGTACACGGCGGCGCTCGAGCTGAAGATGATCTCTTCCACCCCTCCCTCGACCATCGCCCGCAGCAGGTTCAGCCCCCCCACCACGTTGGTCTCGTAGTAGATCCGCGGGTCCTCCACCGATTCCCCCACCGCGGTCCGCGCCGCGAAGTGGATCACGGACCGGATGGGGTAGCGATCGAAGACCGCCCGCAGGGCGGGATAGTCCAGGAGGTCGGCCTCCACGAACTCATCGCAGAGGACGAGCTCCCGGTGGCCGGTGGAGAGATTGTCCAGGGCCACGACTTCGTGGCCACGCTCGAGCAGGGCCTTGATGGTATGG